>JAVJQK010000039.1 GCA_040218145.1 Sandaracinaceae bacterium
GTGATGCGAGGGGTCGGGCTCGGGGGTGGGGACGAGTGAGAGCAGGCGCTGCACCGTGGCCTGGGCCGCAGACGAGTCGCCGCCCTCAGCGTGCACACGGGCCAGGATGAGGGCGAGGTCGGCGACGGCCCGCGCGGCCGAGGGGCGCCGTCCCAGCCCGTCCAGGTGGCGCGCCGCCGTCTGCAAGAGGGGGTTCACCCGCTCGACCACGCGCGCGCGGCGACCGAAGGCGGCGTCCTCCACGGCCGGCGCCACCGCCTCGGCGAGGGACGACGCCAACTCCTCGGGCAGCTCCCGCGTCTCGCTGCCGAGGTGGAGGTCGCCCAGGGGCGCGGGGGTCACCCCTCGCTCACGGAGCGCCGCCTCGAGCTGCGCCGCGAGTTCCGCCTCGTCTGGGGTCAGCTCTCCGGCCGTGGCAGGGACGACGAGCCACGCCTGCTCGGCCGGCTGAGCGGCGGCGGGGGCGGCGGCGGCGAGCAACAGGCAAACGAGCCAGCGCGCGCGCGAACGGATGATGTCTTTCACCTCTTCTCGCTCCTCAGTTGAATCGGATGACGACTTGCTCTCGCTCCCCGGGGGAGACCTCGACGACGCGGGACCTTCGCTGCCCGGCGTAGGTGGCGACCACGCGGTGCCTACCCGGGCTGACTCGGTGCGGGGTGCGCACGCTGACCGGGCGGCCGTCGATGCGGACATCGCCGAGTGGGACGACCACGACGCTGATGAACCCAGGGCGCTCCGGCCGAGCCGGCGCCCCCGCGTCTTCGGGCGTGGGCTGGGCGACCTCGGTGGAGGGCATCGAGCCCGCGTCCGGCCGTGACGCCCCCGCGTCGCTCGCGGCCGCTGGCGCCGCGGGAGGGGAGGGATCCTCCGGGGGAGCGACCGCCGCGGCCGGCCTCTCTCGTGCCCCGTCGTTCTCGGCGAAGAGGCCCCCCAGCGCGAACGCGGCGGCGCCGGCGCCCAGCGCGACGACCGCGAGGACGCCGAGCGCGGCCGCCAGGAGGGCGCGCCTCGGCTGGCTTGCGGACGAGGGGGGGCGCTCGGGGCTGGAGGGGAGGGCGGGGGACGCCGGAGCCGCCTCCTCGGAGAGCCGCGCCGCCGCTCCCTGCGGCAGGGGCTGCGTGGCGTGCGGCGGAATCTCGTGTGGTGGAGTCTCGTCTCTACGGACTCCGGAAAGGTCGCCGTGCTCCGCCTCGGGCGTGGGAGCCGAGGCTCCGGAGCTGGGAGCGGGAGCCGGCTTGGGGCTCGGCGTCGGGCGGGCGCCCGGCATGCTGGGCACGGTGTCCTTCGCGAGCAGGTCGCGCACGAAGGTGGCCCGGTGCGTCGGCAGCCCGAGCCCCGCCTCGACGAGGCGTCTCACCACCTCGTCGGCGGTGGCGACGCGCTCCCGGAGGCCGGGGGTGAGCATCGCCTCGATGACGTCGCGCAGCGCCTGGGGGGCGTCGGGGGCGACCTCGTGGATGGAGCGCCGCCGCGGCGGGTCGGCGCGGACGTTGATCAGCGCCCACGTCCCGCTGCCCACCCCCGGCGGGGTGCCGAGGGTCGCGTCCTCGAACGGGCGGAAACCGCACAGCAGCTCCCAGGCCGTCACCCCGAGCGCCCAGAGGTCCACCTTGTGGTTGAAGGTCACCGCGTCGGACGCGGCCTCGGGCGAGAGCACGGTCAGCAGCTCGGGGGCCATGTAGGAGTGCGTGCCGATGAAGCTGCTGGTGCGGGTGGCCTGGTACTGACCCTCGCGCTGCATCTTGCCGATGCCGAAGTCGGCGAGCTTCACCAACCCGTTCCCGCTGACGAGGATGTTCTGTGGCTTCACGTCGCGGTGGATCACCGCCTCGTGGTGGGCGTAGGCGAGGGCCTGCGCGGCCCCGACGACGATGTACGCCACGTGCCGCGGGTCGAGGCCGCGGGGCTTGGTCATCTTCAGCAAGCCGGCCGCGTCGACGCCCTCGACGTACTCCATCACGACGTAGGGCAGCCCGGGCGCGCCCTCGGGCGCTCCTTCGGGGCGGTCCTCCCCCGCGTCGATGATGGCGACGATGTTGGGGTGCGAGAGCTTCGAGGCGAGGTCGATCTCGCCATAGAAGAGCGAGAGGAGCCGCTCGCCGTGCTCCTCGTGCTCGAGGATCTCGCGCTTGATGCGCTTGATGCAGACGCGGCGGTCGCGGAGGTTGGGCTGCACCGCCACGAACACCTCCCCGAAGCCGCCCTCGGCGAGCTTCCGCTCCACGGGGTAAGGCCCGATCTGCGCCGGAGCGCTCACCCGACGCTCCTCCCCGCGCCTTCACTTGCCGCCACGACCATCCCCCCTCTGGCCTCAGCCTGCGTCCCTGGTCTTCTTCGGTACCTTCTGGCGCACGCCGCTCTGCGCTGGGGTCAGCATCTCCCAGGCCTCGACCCCGAGGGCCTCCGCCAGGCGCGTGATGGTCGCCAGCGTGGGGTTGGGGACGCCGTCCCCGCTCTCCAGCGAGACGAGCTGTCGCCAGTTCACCCCCGAGCGCTCGTGCAGCTCGCGGTAACTGAGTCCGTGCATGGCTCGCAGCTCGGCCAGTCGTGCGCGGAAGTGCTTCAAGGTGCGTAGGTAGAACGCCGACTCCTTGGCGTCGACCATGGTCGTGCTCACGCGATCTTTCTTCTGCGCCATGCGGCCCCCGTTGCAGGAGTTGCACGGGTGTACCACCGTGCTGCTACAGGGTGCAATGCCATCGGCGAGACTCATGTCGTATGTCTCGAGATATCGTGGTTGCGTGCTTCGTGCCGCAGTGCTATTCGAAGCACCGCCCGAGAGGGTGGACTGGGGGACGGTGATGCGAGCAGGCGAGGGAACGCTCTGGCGGAGGTTCGGGTGAGCGAGTGGGGCTCCGAGGGGCGCCCGCTCTGGAAGCTGGGCCACCGGGCGCGGCATCTCTCCGACGAGCTGCTGGTGCTCGTGCTGGAGGCGTACCGCGAGGGGCGGAGAGACGGGGTGGGGTGGTTCGCGGGGGAGCTCACCACCCGCCTCGCCGCGATGGAGTCGGAGGGTGAGCGAAGCCATCGCGGGCTCGGTCCCGAGGGCGTCGAGCGGTTGGAGGCGACCTATGGCTCGGCCTCGGGGTCGCCCGTCGTCGCGGCTCACTTTGGCAGCGCCGCGATGACGCTGGCGGACGTGCGCGCCATCATCGGGCGTTTGCGTGGGGGCCAGGCGTGACGAACGGGGCGTTGCCCGTCGTCGAGGGCTTCGTCGTCCTCGATCGGCTGGCGGACACCAGCACCGCGGAGCTGTTTCGAGCGAGGCGCGCCGACGGAGGGCCGGTCGTGTGCCTCAAGCGGGTGCGGGCCCGCTACTGCCTCGACGAGGTCTTCGTCGCCGAACTCGCCGCGGTGGGCTCGCGGGCCGCCCTGTTGAGGCACCCCAACGTGGTGCGGGTCCACGGCTGGAGCCAGGCGGACGCTGGCTTCCTCGTCGTGATGGAGCTCGTCGAGGGACCCGACCTCGCCACGCTCTTGCGAGAGCGGGGTCCGCTCGAGCCATCCGTGGTGGCGCACGTGGGCGCGAGCCTGGCCAAGGCGCTCGCGTACATCCATCACCGCGACGGCGAGCGGGAGCCGCTGATCCACTTCGACGTCACCCCGCACAACGCGCTGGTAGACGGGAGCGGCGCCGTGAAGCTCAGCGACTTCGGGTTGGCGAAGGCCCTCGGGACAACCGGCGCGGCGACGCTGACCCGGGAGCGCGGGAAGGCGGGCTACCTCGCCCCCGAGCAGCTCGAGCCCGGGCCGGTCACGGCCGCAGTGGACCTGTTCGCGCTCGGCCTGATCCTCTGGCAGTGCCTCGTCGGCACCCACCCCTACGTCGAGCGATGCCCCCCGAGGCGCGCGTTGGAGCGCTGGATCCCCGCGCAGCTTTCGAAGAACGCGCGCCGGAGTGTCTCCGAGGCCGCGCCCACCGCCCCCGCAGGGCTCTGCGCGACCATCGAGCGGCTCCTGCAGCCGGTGGAGGCGCGCACGTCGGCGCCGGAGGAGGTGGTGGCCTCGTTGGAGCCGCACGTCAGATCCAGCAGCGCCGCCTCCCTGGGGCGCCTGGCGAGCGAGGTGGTCGGGTGAGCGCGCGAGAGGTCGCGCGGGTGCTGCTGGTCGCTCACCCATCCCGTCGGCGACAGTTGACGCCGTGGCTGACCGTGGAGGGGGAGCCGGTCGGCTACTCCCTCGAACACTACTCTCTCGAAGACGAGGTGTCCGACGTCGCGGCTGGCGCGTCGGAGTGGGACGTGATCGTCGTCGACGGGGAGTCCTTCCCTGATGAGCGTGGGCGGCTCGCGCTCCTGCGCCGTCTCGACGAGCGCCCTCGCGTCAGCGCCGTCGTGTACGTCTGCTCGCGGCTGCCGCTCGACCGCGAGATCGAGCACGCCTCGCGCTACTGCGACGACTGGATCCTGCCGGGGTGGGCGCACCCCGAGCGCGTCCGGCGGCGCATCCAGGTGATCGCGCTCGCGCCGTGGCGACGCCAGCTGGCGGTGCGTCTCCGCGCCGAGCGAATGGGCGAGGCCCGGCTGCAAGTCGTGGGCGGCACTGGCGAGGCGCTGCCTCGCAGTGGCCGCGCGGGCCACGCGCGCGGGTTCGTGCTCCTCGAGCGGGCGTACCAGGCGGGGGCGACGCCGGCCATGGTCGCCGACGCGTACCACGAGGGCCGACGCGCCGCGGTCGCCAGCATCGCCGAGGGCGCCGACGCCATCTTCGCGGCGCTCCGCGAGGAGCTGGCGAGGACGCGGTTCACGCTCCCGGCGGAGGCGATCGAGGACATCGAGGCGTCCGCGCGCTCACGGGCCGCGCGTGACGGAACGCGCTCGGCCGTTCTCGCGGCGCGGGTGCAGGGCGCCGAGGGCGCCCTCGACGGGGCGCACGGGCAGCTCGCCAGGCTGCTCGGCGTGGAGCTCGAAGCGATCGAGCGAAGAGAGGCTGGGATCCGATGAGCCGCACGGCGCTCGGCGGACGATTTCGGAGGCTGGCACGCAACGCGTCCTCTCGACGGACGAGTAGCGGCTGAGAGAGGGAAAGGTGGAGCGAAGTGTTTCCTGCATCTACGAACGGAGGAGGGCAGGCGATGGCGATGCCAGACGTCTGCCAAGTTCCCGCGCCGCCGGGGCCGCCGGTACCGACGCCGTTTCCGAACGTCGCCATGCTCAACCAGGCTGACGGCTCGACCTGCTCGGATCGGGTGCGCATCGGTGGCCGAAAGACATGCACGGTTCAAACCGAAGTCTCACGCACGAGCGGTGACGAGGCGGGGACGGCCAAAGGCGTGATGAGCGGAACGAACATGGACAAGGCCGTCTTTCGCTCGGGCGTCAGCAGCGTGAAGGTGGAGGGGCATGACATCGTCACGCACCTCAAGCCGACTGCGCACAACGGGTCGAACGCCAACGCGCCGATGGGTACGCAGGCGGCACCGAGCCAGACGACCGTGATCGTGGGATGAAGCTCGTCCGCGACACGCCGCTGTCAGTCGGTTGGCAGGTGTGGTCGTTCTCGGCCGAGCAGCGTCGAGTGATCGTCACGGTGAAGGCGACCCTCGAACTGACTCGGGAGGGCCTCTGCACGCTGGCCGACGAGCAGGCGCCGGTGACGGGCGACCTGTTCTGGGACGACGACGTGGACCGGACGCTCCGGTACGCGTCGGACCTCGTGCCGGTGAAGCCGCGCGGTGAACTCCTGGTCAGCGGCACGCTTCGCTCACCGGAGCCGGTCCGGGAACTGTCGTGCCGCGCGCGCGTCGGAGACGTGGAGACGCGCTTCAGCGTGGTCGGCGACCGCTGGTGGCGGTCGGATGGCGGCGTGACCGCGCCACAGCCCTTCACGGCGATGGAGCTTTGCTGGGAGCGCTGCTTCGGGGGCCCAGGTCTGTCGGGCAACCCCGTCGGCCGCGGCGTCGCGCCCGACGCGTACGACGTCGAGGGCCGCGTCGCGCTGCCAAACATCGAGCGCGCGGGCCGGCTCATCCGTTCGGCGTCCGAGCGCCCGGAGCCCGCGGGGGCGTGGCCCATCCCGCCGAGCTGGCCAGCGCGCGCTCGTCTGATGGGCGCCTACGATCGAGCGTACGCGCGACAGCGGTGGCCGTACCTCGCGGAGGACTTCGCTTGGCGTTTCTTCCAGGCGGCGCCGCCAGCGCTCCAGCGTGAGGGCTACTGGCGGGGAGACGAGCCGATTGAACTCTCGAACCTCCACCCCATCCATCCCCTTCTGCGTTGCCAGCTGCCTGCGATCAAGCCGCGAGCCTTCCTGCACGATGCGGAGCGATCCGGTGGCCCGCTGCGCGAGGTGGGCCTGGTGCTCGACACAATCGCGATCGATGTCGGTGAGGGCAGGGCGTTCGCCGTCTGGCGCGGCAGCGCGCCGTGCGTGACCGAGTCGCTCGAGGAGATCGAGCACCTGTACGTCACGCACGAGCCGCTCGATCAGGCGCGGAGCGAGGCCGAGTACTGGGAGGCGTTCGTGGCGCGCCTGCGCGCGCTCTGGGAGGAAGAGCAGGCGTTCGCGGCCGAGCCGCGACCCGAGCCGGCTCCGCCGGCTGCCGAGCCGTCGAAGGTTGAGTCGCTACCGGGAGCGCCGCCGAGCGCGGCGGAGCTGCATGCGGAGCGGCGCCGTGAAGCGCTCGAGGCGGGGTGGCCGGAGCCGATCGTCGATCAGCTCTATCCGAGCGAGGTGCCGGAACGGTCCGGCCTCGACGTCGGAGCGGTGAGGGCGCAGCTCGAGGAAGCGCTCCGAGCGGCCGAAGGGCTCGGCTCCCCGCACGTCGCCGAGTCGCTGAGGCGGATGCTCGAGGAGCACGACACGCCGCCCCTCGAGCAGCCGTCTCCTTCGGGACCGACGGCGGAGCCGCCGCCGGACCTCTGGACCGCGCAGGAGAAGCGCGACCTGGCGCGCCGCCGGCTCGGCCAGGGCCAGGCGCTGGCGGGGCTCGACCTCTCGGGCGGCGATCTGACCCTGCTCGACCTGTCGGGTCAGGACCTCCGCGGCGCGCTCTTGATGGGCGCGGACCTCCGCAACACGAGCCTCATCGGCGCGAACATCGCCGGCGCCAACCTCGACGGGGCCAACCTCGAGGGAGCGACCCTGGAGCGTGCGGTGCTCCGCGGAGCGAGCCTCGCGCTGGTGGAAGCATCGGGTGTGAGCTTCCGAGGGGCCGACCTAGAGGAGGCGGTCTTCGAACGCGCGATGCTGCCCGGCGCTGACTTCTCGGGAGTCAATGCGATCGGCGTGACCATCGAGGAGTGCCTCGCGACGCAAGCGATCTTCGAGGGGGCGGTGCTCGAGGAGGCCGAGATGGCGCGCAGCAACTTCGACGAGGCCAACTTCCGCGGCGCGTCGATGACCGACGCGCGGATCGAGGGGGCGAGCCTGCGCAACGCGTGCCTCGATCAGATCGGCGCGCAGGGGCTGCGCGCCTCGGACGGCGCGGACCTGTCGGAGGCGCGGCTGCGCTGGGCGAAGCTGTCGGGGGCGTCGTTCTCCGAGAGCACGCTGATCGGCGCGAAGCTGACCGAGTCGGACCTGACCCGGGCGAGCTTCGCCAAGGCGCGGATGGAGGGCGCGGAGCTGCTCGCGGTTCAGGCGCGCGGCGCGAGCTTCGCCGAGGCGCGGATGAGCGCCAGCTCTCTCGCCGGGGCCGACCTGCTCGGGGCGCGCTTCGAGGGGGCCGAGCTGCGGCTCGCCGACCTGAGCGGCGCGAACCTTTTCCAGGCCGAGGTCTGGCGCGCGGAGCTTTCGGACGTCCGCCTCGACGGCGCGAACATCGAAGGGACGAAGCTCGCGTGACGGTGGACGGCGCCGATCTGACCGAGCTGTCGAGCCGCGCCGCGGTGGAGGCGCGCCTACGCGCGTCCGAGCGCCGCGGCGGTGGACCGAGCCTGCGTGACGTGCTCGTCCGCGGGGTGGACTTCGAGGGGCTGTCGATCCGGGCGGCCGTGCTCTCGCGCGTGCAGCTGGTCCGCTGCCGGCTCGCCGGCGTCGATCTGACCGGTGTGGTCCTGCGTAACGTCGTGATCCGGGGCTGTGATCTGTCCGGCGCGTCGTTCGAGGGCGCCCGCCTCGACTCGGGCGTGCTGCGGTTCGAGGACGAGGGCGAGGGCGACGAGGCGACTGATTGCGCGGGGACCCGCTTCGCGGGCGCGTCGTTCGAGAGCGCGATCTTCGATGGGGTGAGCCTCGCGCGCGCGGACTTCACGGGCGCGTCGCTCGAGAACGCGCGGTGGACGGGATGCGCACTGAGCGAGGCGCGCTTCACCGGAGCGACCCTCGACCTCGCGTCGTTCGAGCGCTGCGAGCTGCGGGGGGCGTCGCTCGACGACGTGTCGCTGTCCATGGTCACGCTCGGATCCTGTGACGCGACCGGCGCTCGCTTCGAGCGGGCGCGGCTCGACGGCGCGAGCCTCGGCGGGTCGCGTTTCTCGGAGGCGTCGATGGCGGGCGCGACGCTCTCGGGCGTCCGCTTCGATGCGGTCGAGGCGATGCCCCGGGCCCTGGCGGGCGCGGACCTGAGCAGAGCGATCCTCGCGGGCCGCGCGATGGTGGGGGCGGACCTGCGCGAAGCGATCCTGGACGGCGCCGACCTGCTCGGCGCGCGGCTCGCGGGCGCTGACCTGACCGCCGCCAGCCTCCGCGGCGTGCGCCTCGAGAGCGCCGACCTGACCGATGCCCGCCTCGACGGCTGCGAGCTTGCGAACTCGCGCGTGGTCAAGGCGTCGCTCCGCGGCGCATCGCTCGTCGAGGCGCGAGGGCAGGGTGTCGATCTGTCGGAGGCGGATCTGCGCGGCGCGGATCTGCGCGGCGCGCGTTTTTCGGGCTCGTTTAGGGAGGCGCGCTTCGGCGCGGCCGTGCTCGACGGCGCGCGATTCGACGGGAGCAGCCTCCGCGGCGTCGAGATCGAGGAGGGCGCCGCGTGGGTCGAGGTCGGCCTCGCGGGCGTCGACCTCGCGGTGACCGACCTGTCCGGCGTGCGGTTCGAGCGGTGCGATCTTCGCGCCGCGAACCTCGCGCGCGCCCGCCTCCGCGGCGCGCGCCTCGACGAGTGCGACCTGTCGGCGGCGCGGCTCGCCGAGGCCGACCTCGCCGGCGCCGACCTGTCCGAGTCGATCCTCAGCGAGGCGGACCTGTCCGACGCGACCCTCGCGGGTGCGCGCCTGGACTACGCCGACCTCCGGGGGGCGACGCTGGCCGCTGCCGACCTGTCTGGGGCGAGCCTGTTCCGAGCCGACCTCCAGGCGCTGGATCTCCGGCAGGTGAAAGTCTCGGCGGAGACCTCGTTCGAGTCGGCGACGATGCGGAGCGCGGATCTGAGCGGCGTCGTCTTCCGAGGCTGCGTGCTCGAGAGCGCCGAGCTCACGGGCGCGCTGCTCGCGGGCGCGGCGCTCGACGAGGTGCGGGGCAAGCAGCTCGAGCTGACCTCGACCGATCTGACGGGCGCGTCGTGGCTCCGCGCCGACCTGCGCGCGGCCGACTTCA
Source organism: Sandaracinaceae bacterium (assembly GCA_040218145.1). Classification (GTDB taxonomy): domain Bacteria; phylum Myxococcota_A; class Polyangia; order Polyangiales; family Sandaracinaceae; genus JAVJQK01. The sequence continues at coordinate 9,475 of JAVJQK010000039.1, forward strand.
CGGACGCGGCGATGGAGGACGCGGACCTGCGCGGTGCAGACCTCCGGGGCGCGCAGATGCGGGGAGGGGCCGCGCGCCGCGCACGCTTCGAGCTCTGCGCGATGAGCCGGTGCCAACTCGTCGGGGTCGACCTGCGGGAGACCCGCTTCGATCACGCCGACCTCCGCTACAGCTGGATCGAGGGCTGCCACCTCGGCGCGGCGAGCTTCCGGGACGCGGATCTGAGCGGCAGCAGTCTGGTGGGCTCGACCGAGCAGGGGACGGATTTCGCCGGGGCCGAGCAACGGGACGTCACTCGGGTCGATGAGGCGAAGGCGAGGGCGGAGGCGTTCGAGCCGCCGCGGCGAGGGCCGGCGGCGTGAGTCAGGAGAAGCAAGTGGGTAGAGACTTGATGACCGATGAGCTGCGGCGGGCGCTCGAGGGCGGCGCGCGAGCCGACTCGAGCGCGGGCGCCGTCACGCGCTACGAGGTGCCGAGCGGCGTGGCGATCGAGGAGGACGTCGACGAGCAAGGGGAGGCTCGCGTCGCGCTCCGCGCGCCCGGCGGCGGCGTGCTGCTCGAGCTCCGGCCGAGCGACGGACGGTGCCGGATCCACGCGCCGTCGATCGAGATCGCCGCCTCGAACGAGCTGCGGCTGTCGGGCCGCAGCGTCCGCGTGGAGGCCGAGCGCAGCCTCGTGATGCGCGCGGGCGACACGGCCATCTCGGCGCAGCCCCGCCACCTCGGCCTGCTCGCCGAAGAGATAACAGCCACGAGCCAGCAGACGAACTGGACCACGAAGGGCTTCCGCTTGGTCGGGGACGTCGTGGAGACGAGGGCGCGGCGGCTCGTCCAGCGGGCCGAGGAGATGGAGAGCCGCGCCCGGCTGCTCGTCGAGAAGACGTGGCAGAGCCTGCGCGAGGCCGAGGACCTCGCGCAGACGAAGGCGCAGCGGGTGCGGCTCGTGGCCGAGGACACGCTCCGCGCGTTCGGCCGCCGAACGCTGTTGAAGGCGCGTGAGGACATGAAGCTGCGCGGCGAGCGCATCTACCTCGATTGAGGAAGGGACGGGCGATGAGCAACGACAGCGAGCGGCCGGAGGTGCCCGAGCACGCCGACCCCGAAGACACCCTCGGCGAGGTAGCCGAGCAGGTCGGACAAGGGCTCGACGGCGCGGCGGAGCAGATCCCCGAAGAAGAAGAGGAGGCGCGCGCGGCGATGGAGACGGCGGGCGACGTCGCCAGCGCGGTCTCGAACGTCGTGAAGGCCGCCCAGGCGGCCGAGCAGCTCGGCCAGGCGCTCGAGGCGGGCGACGAGGGGAGGGCGGCCAGCGCGGTCGGGAACCTCGCCGGAGGCGTGCTCGGGACGACCGGGGCGCTCGTCGACGGCGTGGCCGGCGCGATCCCCGAGGAGGCGCGCGAGGGCGTCAACACCGCCGCGTCGGTGCTCCGCGGCGCGGCGGCCGTGAGCCGATCGACCGAGCGCGTCGTCAGCACCTACCAATCGATCGAGCGGGCGGTCAGCGGCCGGCGGTTGTCGTTTCACACCCGGGCGGACGTCGGAGCCCGGCTCCTCGCGGAGCGCGCCTCGGGCACGCAGCGCCTCAGCGGACTGTACCAGTGGCGCGTCTTGGTCGAGGTCGAGCACGAGGGAGGGTTGGACGATGAGGCTTTGAATGACCTGCTCCGCCAGCCCGCGCGCATCAGCCTCAACCGGGACGACAGCGAGGGAGAGGTGTACGGCGTGCTGCGCCAGGTGGAGATGCTCGAGGTCACGGGGCCGCGCGAGACGCACTATGACCTGACGCTCGTCCCCAAGCTCTGGCGCCTGAACCTCGTGAAGCGCTCCCGTGTGTTTCAGAACAAGACGCACGTGGAGGTAGCGCTCGCAGTGTTCGCGGAGCATGGCTTCGACCCGGACACCTACGTCTTCGACCAGACTGAGGAGTCGTACCCGACCCACGAGTACGTCGTGCAGCACAGAGAGACGGACTTCGCGTTCATCTCTCGCCTGCTGGAGCACAACGGGGTCCACTATCGCTTCGAGCAGCACCCTCGCACCGAGGCCATCGTGCTCGGAGACCGAAACGCGTCTTTCGTGCCGGTTCACGAGGAGGACGAGCTGCGCTATCACCCGCACGACTTTGCGCCTGACGACGGCGCCCCACGGGTCTGGGGCCTGCGGCGCATCCGCTCGGCGCGCTACGCGGAGGTTCAACTCCGCGACTACAACTGGCGCGCGCCTCATCAGCCGGTGCGGGCGGTCGAGCCCGTGGACGAGGAGACGGGGTACGGCTTCCTCGACTTGTATGGAGAGCACGTGCCCGACACTGCCGAGGCGACGAGGCTCGCGCGAGTCCGCGCGCAGGAGCAGCAGGTGGCGGCGGAGACCTTCGAGGCCAAGACCTCGCTCCGCGGCGTACGCCCCGGCACCTACTTCGACCTCGTGAACCACCCCCACCCGGACCTGAACCAGCGCTACCTCGTCACCGAGACCTCGGAGACGACCGTCGATGGGCACGCCTACGTGAACACCTTCAAGGCGATCCCGTTCTCGGTGACCTACCGGCCTGCGCGAACGACGCCGTGGCCGCGCATCGACGGCGCCATCAACGCCATCGTGGATGGCGAGGCGCGGAGCACCGCGACGCCGATCGACGAGCAGGGGCGCTACCGAGTCGTCCTGCCTTTCGATGGCGCCGCTAGCGCGGGCGGGAGTGCCTCGAGGTGGGTGCGGCGAGCTCAGCCGTCGGCAGGGGAGGGTTATGGCATGCACTTCCCGCTGCACATCGGCTCCGAGGTCGCCATCGTTCACGTCAACGGCGATCCGGACAGGCCTTTGATCGTTGGCGCGGTGCCGAACGCGGCGACCCAGAGTCCGGTCATTGCCGGCAACGCACCACAGAGCCGCATCCGCACCGGGAGTGGCGTGGTCTTCGAACTCGACGACGATTGCTGAGGAGGGACGCGAGATGACACAGACCGACCAGGAGCAGGACGCCGAGCTCGCCGACCACCAGCATCGCCTCGAACGCCTCGAGCAGGTCTTCCCGACGCCGGAGACGCCCCGCGGCGGCGCGCAACGGGCCCGGCTGCATGTACCAACTCCCGACTCGTTGTTGACGGTCGGCGCGGCCGGGCACGCAACCTCCGAAGGGAGGGCCGAGGGCCCTGGCGGCGTCGCGCTCCATACGGTCGAGAACCTCGGAGCTCAGATTCAGGGTTCGACGATCCTCGACACGGACGGCAACACCATCCTGCACACCGGCGAGGAGGCGCGCGTCCTCGCTGAGGCCGACGCGGCGATCAGCTCGAACGCCAACGTCAAGGTCGGCAGCATCGAGGATGTGGAGATCACCGCTGGGGGCGCGGGCTTCAGGGATCCGGCGTTCACGGTGCGTCCCGCGATGGCCGTGCCCTCTCCGCCCGAGGTGAACACGGCTCGAACCCGAGACAGCATCGGGGCCGTCAAGAACGCATGGACCTACACGTGGAAGGCATGGAGCATCAAGTCCGCGCTCAGCTCGTGGCTGGACTTCATGGCGAGCCCGACCGAGGGGGTGCAGGAAGCGAGCACCGAACGGAACACGGCCCGGGTCCTGGGCTTCGTCCGCTCCTCGATGACGCTCGGTGAGGGGCTGTGGGGGACCCTCACGGCGCTCGCTGGTGCCTTCGAGGATCCGAGCGCCCTCGACCACACGGACTCAGGACCTCAGATGAAGCTCCACGCTGTTGGCGGGATGACGCTCTCGAGCAGCGGCAAGATCTCTGCGTTCTCGGAAGACAGCGTCAGTATAGGTGCGCCCATCAACCTCAGTCTCAAGGCCGGTTCGAGTGCGTCGATGAGCGCGGGCGGCAACTCCAAGGTCTTCGGCATCGCGAGTGCCACGCTCCAGAGCGATGGCGTGGTCGGCATCAAGGGGAAAGTGGTCGGTACCGGCGGCGACTATATCGAGATGAAGGCCAAACAGGGCGCCTTCCTCAAGTCCGAGGGGGCGGCGCTGGTGGAGGCCAAGGGAAAGGTCGCGCTCGACGGCGATCAGGTCGCAGTGGCCGGGAACACCGTAGACGTCGGCGGGAAGGACCGCGTAGAGGTGTCGGCGAAGGTGGGCCTCGTCGATATCAAGGGGGAGCAGCGCGTGCGGGTGCAATCCCCAAATGACGTCATCGTTCAGGGCGACCGCTCGGTACAGCTGCGACAGGGAAGGGCGACCCTCGCGATCGACAATGATCAAATCGAGCTGCGTTCCGGATCGACGACAGCTATCTTGACCTCGAGCGAGTTCTCCGTGCATCGGGTGCGGATTCGAAGTGGTGAGACGACCATTCGAGGTCGCGTGAACCTCGGCTGACGACGAGGTAGCTCATGAACGAACTCCTCCTCGGTGCGCCGTGGTCCAAGGCCGGTGGGCGCGTCACGGCACCCCCAGTCCGCGTGCCTGTCGAGGATGGTCGGCTGGGGTGCGCGCTCGCCCTCGCCGAGAGTGGCGAGGAGCCGACGCCGTGGGTGGAACGTGGTGCCAGCCTCCCCATGTCTGCTCCCAACTACGCCGAGGCCCGTGAGAGCGGTCAGGCCGTAGCCGAGCTCGAACTCATCGCCATCGACGCGCGGGGGGTGGTTGAGAAGCTCGCGTGCTTCCGTGTCGACGGCTGGGATCGTGACGCTCGCCGTGCCACATCGCCGCTCTTCGGGCTCGAGCTGGAGGTCACGCGCGAGGACGCGGACGACTCCGCCGGTTGGGCCGCGGTGACGTTCATCGCCGAGGGGAAGAGGACGCGGCTCAGGGTCCAGTCCGTTCGACCGCGCTCCGCGGTGGACGTCTCTGAGCTTCAGGGGATCGTCGTGAGCGACTCGTTCGTGCCCATCGCGGACGTCGCGTTCCTGTCGGGGCTCCAGGTCGAAGCGAGGACCGTCTGCCGAGAGCACTTCACACTTCGCCTCGACGGTGGTCGCCTGGTTCGGGTCGACCCGACCCGAGCGCGTCTGCTGGACGTCGAAACGGTTCGAACGGTCGGGCCTTGGGAGGCGCTGCAGCGCGAGTCCTTCGCCGCCTTCATGCTCTTTCCGAAGGTGCAGCTCGCTCGATACGACCCCCTCCACACGTGGCAAGCCGCCGAGCGCGTCATCTGCGCGGGAGACCGCGTGACCGTGTCGGGCGTCCACGCGACCGTCGGGGACGGGCGCGAGGGGTACCGACAGGCGGGCGCGGAGTTGCGAGAGGTGCAAGCCGAGGACGTGCGCGTCGACGAACCGGTTCCCCGAGACCGGGCGCTGCTCAGCGACGCGGAGCGGCGTCGCTACGGGGTAGACCAGCCGCCGCGCGCCCCCGAGTACATCCCTCCCGAGCCGAGATCCGAGCAGAAGCTGCCCGACCCGAGCGCTGTCGCCGCGTCGTTCACGCTACGTCGTTTGCTGTTGGCGCTCATCGCCTTCTTGTGCGTCCTCGCGATGTTCATGGCGCGCGAGGTGTATCGGGAGCGCGGCGAGACGAACGGGTTCACACGCGCCTACGACGGCTGCACGGGTGCGCTCAGGGAGGGCGAAGACTGATGGCCGCCCCTCCTCTCGTGATCGCGTCCCTGGCGCTCCTCACGGCCTGTGCGACGACGAACGCGGCCGGGGGCGAGACGGCGGAGGCGGTGAGCTTTGCGCGCGAGCGGCCGAGCCAGATCGACTTCGAGCTGGACTTCGACCGACGCCACTTCGCCGTGCAGCGGTCCTCGGTCTGCGCCGAGCCGGCGCCGCTCCACGCGGTGCTGGTCGACACGTCGCCTCTCGGGAACGTCTTCCTCGGATTCTGTGACGGCGCCATGGTGTCGAGGGATCGGCGAGGAGGCTTGTCCGGCAACCTCCAGTTCCTCCGCCTGGCCCAGACGACCGACACGCGCGGCTTTGGGCTCGATGGTCAGTGGGTCCGCACGCAGATCCCCGCCCACGCCGAGTTGGAGATCCGCCCAGAGCCTGGCGGCGAGGGCGTGCGGTTGATCGGCAAGGGCGTGGACCTGTGCATCCGCCGCGCCCCTCCGAGTGATGGAGGTGAGCTGAGCGCCGAGGGGTGCCCCGAGATCGAGCGCGGGCCGGGCTACGTCATCTGCCGTCAGGCCGGCGGCTATCGCGTGCGGGTCCACGTCGAGGTCGCCGGCCGACGCCTGCTCGTCGAGTCGGAGCCGCGAATGCGCGCGACGCTCCGGCAGGCCCAGGAGATGATCCGCGCAGCGCAGCTCATGCACTGACCCGAGCGGTCGCTACTACACAAGGATCGGTGCGGCAGCGTCGTGATGCACCGATGCCGGGGCCAAGCCGACCCGAGCCGGAGGCGGGCTCGAGCGGCGCGGTCCTCGCGCTTCGCCTCGGGCGGCGGCGCCGTCGTTCGGAGCGGAGGTGTCGAACCGAGGGCGATCCAGCGCCGTGAATCCGTCGTTCTCCCCGTTGATTCACCCGGTCGGCGGAACGCTCGCCATAGGACGCACCGCAGAGCCCATCCGCTTCTGCGCTCATCAGCGCCTCAGCGAACATCTGCACCATCTCCCGCAGCTGATCCGAACCGGTACCTCGAGGTGCTTGCGCAAGATCGCCGCGGCATCCATCTTCGTCATCTCGGTCATCGTCGTCTCCTTCGTTGTCGCAACTCGAAGATGTCGCGGTGGCCGAGGCTCTAAGATCCCAGCGGACACTAACTTCGGGTAACCCGCCGCGGTGTGGTGTTGGGGGACGATCTGACCGTCGTCGGGGGGCGTGGGCGTGAACCGCAAGCGAGACAGCAAGGTGCTCTGGTGGCTGCTCGGAGGCGGAGGGGCTTTGTTGCTCCTGCCCGGTCTCTGCTGCTGCGGGATGACCGTCCTCGGTGCCTTCGTGCCGGCCGGGCCTCCGCGGAGCCCGGTGCCGTCGAGTCCTGAGCTGGCTCTGCCCGAGGGCGAGCCGGTGCCGTCTCCGGTGGTGTCGCCGTCCGTCGAGCCGGGGCCCGAGCTCATTGCTGAGGGGGGCTCGCCCGCGGGTGCCGCAGAGGATCCAGCGGTCGCCCTTCCGGTGGAAGGTGCAGCGGAGGACGCTGTGGCGGAGCCGGGCCTCCCCGGCATCGGGGCGACCCGCGCTCATTGGGAGTCGACCCACAGGCGCGCGCCGGGGTTCGCGCCCGGCGTGGTGTTCGGACCGATGATCGAGAGCGCGGATGGCGAAGCCTTCGGTCCGAAGTACGCGGGCGTAATGGGGGATGAGCGGATCTACACCTACGCGCTGAACCTGCCGCGGGGAACCTCGTTCGAGGTGGCACGGATGCTTGTTCGGGGGGAGCTCCCGTCGGACGCGCGAGAGGTGCGCACGCGGCGTCTTCGGGCATGCCGCATGATCCGCTACCGCAGCGCCACGATGCGACGGCAGTTCGGAAGTGAGGAGCATCGAGGGGACGTGGAGATCGCGTTCTTCAGTCCCAGCGACGAGGTCTTCAACCCGCGGCGAGTCACCTTCGCGACGGTCGGCTTCTACCTGGGCGAGGGCATTGACTGCTGAGCAGACCGCGCGTCGCGTCGGGCGCCGCCCCGTTGCAGACTGCGGCTATGTGGAAGATCGACGACGCCGACGGGAGACTGCGCACGATGATGCTCGAGTCCGCGCAGTGGGCCGGCGCGCACATCTGGCGCCGTGCGCATGAGTGCGAGGACGGCATCGGGATTCTGATCGTCCATCCGAGCAACCACAGCGCCGGGCAACTCGTGGGCATCTTTTCGCCCCATGGAGCGCCGACGCCGACCCGCGACGTCGAGGTCGACTGGAGCCACGAGCTCGCCTCGCTCGATGAGCAGGTCGAGGCGTGGGAGCTCGGCCGCAAGGCGGGAACGCTCATCTCGAGCGAGCGCCCGGCCGATCCGATGGCGGTCTGCGTCGTCCCGGCTCGCCGCAAGGCCCTGCTCCGCATTGTGACCGGCTGCGTGGGTGAGCCTGCGGGCGAGACGCTCCGCGCGCAGCTCGAGAACGCTCCGGCTGACTGCTACCCCGAGGTGACAGTGGTGGTGGATGAGATGCGGCTCGCCTGGCGCAACGCCGAGGAGATGCTCGCGCGTCGAGAGAGCTAGCTAGCCGCGACCTCAGCTTCCCCCGACAGGCCGCTGCGAGCGCGACGAGCAGGCCCATCCATCCTAGAGGAGGATCGCGTCGAGGGCGGCGTACAGCCCGACGTCCGATGCGGATGGTGCCCGCGGCACGGGCGCGACCCAACCGGAGGCGGGTTTGAACGGCGCGGTCCTCGCGCTTCGCCTCGGGCGGAGGGTGCGTCGGGCGGGGCGGAGGTGTCGAACCGGGGCGACCCAGCGCCGTGACTCTGCCCGAGGAAGACCCAGCTGGCGAGATCGACGCGCGCGCCGATCCGTCGTCCTCCAAGGGCAACACCGGCGGCTCGGCGACGGTCGGCGCAGCGGCGGGGTTCATGAGCGGCCAAGGCGCCACGGGTTGCGGACCGTGGCAGAAGCGGACCTCTCGCGCGACGACCTCACGCTTGGCGCCGCCGCGCCTCCTCGGCGCGCCTGGGGACTGCACTACACCAGCTCATCGAGTCCGAGCGCCGAGCGGATCCTGGCCAGGCGCGTTGTCTCCGATTTCGTCGCCTTTCCATCCGCAACCGACATTGTCTCGAGCGCAGCATAGATCTCGGCGCGACCGACGAGGGGCAGGTCCCGTAGCCGATCGATGGCGCGGTGGAGGTCGTCGGTCGAGTCCACTCGCAGTTCGGCCGCCCAGCGCGCGACGGTGTCTCGACGCTCTGCAGGAAAGAGTCTGTCGATCTGACGCTGGAGCTCCTGGGCTTCTCCCTCGGCGTTCCGCCGATCCGCTTTCGCGATGTGCTTGAGCAGCCAGATGATGGCGCGCTCTTCGGCTTCGAGTTCGACCATGCGCTGTTCGGCCTCGACGGCTTCCGCGCGGCGTCGCCGTTCCGCTTCGTGGGACCGCTGGCGGCGTTCCCGAAGCTCCTCGGCGGCGCGTGCCAGCTGGTGCGCGTCAGCAAGACGCTGGGCAACCACGGCCTCGAGCTGCTCCTGCCCTTCGCTCCACCCGCAGCCACAGAGTCGGAAGTTGGTGCTGTAGCGACGGTCAGGTCCGCCGTCTCTCCGGGCATGGACCCAACGAACCGTGCCTCGTCGACCGCACGAAGGGCAGGGTTCGCGCGACAGATGTACGAAGAGCGCTGCCGCCATACATGCCACGAGCGCAACCACGAAGAAGATCGCTCCACCCATTCTGCTCCCCCTCAGGTCGTTCGCCTGCGCGTTCTCCTCGGGGCGAACGTCCAACGATACACCCTCCATGTAGAGTGCGTTCTCGAGCAGGGCGTTCCGGGGTGTGCCGCCCGCCGTGAATTTCTCGGACGGGCCGAGGAAGCTGCGCCTGTTCGTCGCGCTGGCGATCAGCGAGGCTTGCAAGGAGATCGTGCCCGAGATTCGTTCAACGAGGACCGCCCAACCTCGAACCGCATCCCCGGCAGAACGAGGCATCTCCGGCATGCCCCGAGATCCCACAGGCCGAACAGGCGCGGCTCTCCTGATCCCGCTTGTAGTACTCGACCATCCCCGAACTCACGATCCCGGCGGGCACTGCGATGATCCCGATCCCGATGAGCATCAGCACCCCCGTGACCAGGCGGGCGGCTGGCCCTTGCGGGACCGTCTCTCCGTACCCGACGGTCGTGAGCGTTACCACGCTCCACCAGACGGCATGCGGGATGCTTTCGAACGTCTCGGGCTCGAGGTGGTACATCACGCTGCCCATCAGGACGATCGCCATGACGGCGACCAGCAGGAACGCGATTAGCTGGTGGCGCGCGTCGCGAACGACCGCGCCGAGCATGGAAAGGGCCCGGGTGTAGCGGTGAAGCTTGAGCAGCCGCATGACGCGGAGCGTCCGGAGCAAGCGCAGGATTCGAAGATCGACAATCCCAACCGTGAAGAGGCTGATGTAGAACGGAAGAATGGCCGCCAGGTCGATGAGGACCAACGGCTCCGTCGCCCTACGCAGGGGCCTCTCCGCCGTTGCGACACGTAGCACGTACTCGATGGAGAACACCGCCACGGCGAAGCACTCGAACCAGCGAAGCCACGTGCGCGACCACCTGGGCAGCGAAGGGACCGTCTCCACCGCAACCGCGACGCAGGAAGCGAGGATCAAGCCCATGATGGTCCACGCGACGACCTTGCCCAACCCCGTGGAGCCGTCATCGAGGACGTTCCGGATCCGCGCCCGAAGCGAGTCCTGCCTCTCCGCGGCGTCGTTTCGACTGAGAGCCGTGGTTCCGGCTTGCGGTTCTGGAGAACTCGAGTTCATGCGCGACCTCTCACGAAGCTTCATCATCGGAGCGGTCGTGGGTCAAGACGCGATGCACCACCACTGGAGAAGCACTCCATGGGCATGAAAGTCGAGTGCCGCTCGTGCGGCCACCGATGGCAGTCGCAGGTCGCGGTTTCCGCATGGTGTCCGATCTGCCGGGGGACGCGAGTGCGTGCGCGTTCGTTGGCAGGGGTGGTCTTTCTGGTGGTCGGAGGGGTGCTCATCGCCGTGATGGCCTCGTGCTGTCTGTGGATGAAATCCGTGACGCCACAACCGCGCGCAGCAAGGACAGCTTCGCCGCGGCCCCCTGTTGTGACGGCGAGCCCGGATGCCGGCGTGGAGGAGGGTGACCCGACACCGGGAACGCTGTGTGGTCATGCCGATGCTCTCGAGGGTGCAGTCTCCCTGCCGAGCTGGTCTTCATACCGCTGTCGGTCCGCGGCCGAGCGATGTCTCGCGCGCTCCGAATACACGCATGATCGAGGGCACGGCTGTCCCGGTGAGATGCAGTGCTGCCCGCCGACCGGGCAGGCGGCGGGACTGCGGTAGACTCGGCGGCTGCATGGCGTTTCGTTTTCGCAAGAGTTTCAAGATTGGTGGCGTCCGCATCAACCTTGGAAAATCGGGGGTGAGCGCGTCGGTGGGCGTTAAGGGGCTCGGCGTGGGTGTGGGTCCCAGAGGGCCGCGCATGTCCGCCTCGCTGCCGGGCACGGGCCTCAGCTACTCGGCGCGCGTTGGAGGTCGGACTGCGCGGCAGCGTCGGAACGAGCTGGTGAGCCACGCCGGCTACGTGTCGGAGTTCCACGAACTCGCGGTCTATGAGAACCGGATCGAACTGCTGACGTCGATGCATCGCGAGCCGTGTCCGCCGTGGAACTGGTCGGAGGTGGCTGTTGCGCCGGACCCTCCGCCGCCGTCCGATGCGTCGCGCCATGCCGCAGCGGTCGTCCGGCGGCAAAACGACTACGACCCTGGATGGTCAGCGCGCCTCTTTGGCAAGGCGCACAAGACTCGAAAGATGCTCGAGGCCGAATTGATCGCGGCGCGACAGACGGATGCCATCGAGCACGCCGCCGAGGTCGAGCGGCTCGCGTGGCTTCGGCCTCTCGCCGCTGGTGTCCTCGAAGGAAACCCTGATGCCTGCGCGGCCGCGCTGGAGCACCTGGGCGGTTTCGAGGAGGTGCGCGAAGTCGGAAGCGGTCTCGATGTCCGCATCGTTCGACCGTGGTGCGTCGAGGCGACGTTCACGGCGTTGAGTGACGACGTGGTCCCCAGGGAAGTCAAGGAGCTGACGGCGGCCGGCAACGTGTCGACGAAGAAGATGGGCGTGACGAAATACTGGGCCATCTATCAGGACCACGTGTGCAGCACGGCGATCCGGATCGCGCGTGAGGTGTTCGCGGTTGTTCCCGTGCCCGTCTGCCTCGTGCATGGTGCGATCCCGCTGCTCGACACCCGGACAGGACACGTCGGCGGCACCGTCGTGCTCTCGACCGCATTCGAGCAGGCGACCTTCGAGACGCTCAACTTCGATTCGATCGACCCATCGGACACGATGACCCTCTTCGAGCACCGCATGGACTTCAAGAAGACGAAGGGATTTTGCCCCGTGGAGCCGTTGAGTCCTGACAACTTCGAAACCGGTTCCTAGCTGCCCTGGACCACCTAGACCTAGACCACCCCGTTCGATCGCACTCAGCTCTCCTGGCGAGCTTCATGGGAGACGACGCAACGAGAGAGTCCCACCGGGCGGGCAGTCACGCGTAGACCCAAGCGCCTTGCGTCTGGCGAGGTCAGAGACGGGCGAGCCGACTCCGCCCTCGGTCGACACGGAGCCGTTCCCGCTGCCTACGTTCGGGCTGGCCATCGTCGTTGACTCCAAGGGACGGCCAGCCGCCGAGGGGTCGTGAAGGCGGTCACAGGAGACGACTATCGCCGTGCTCGACAACGGCCGTCTCGAGACGCTCAAGGTCGAACTCTTCGGCCGCGCGTAGCCAACGACTCGACGAGGACGACTTCGTGAGGAGGTCCGCGCCCACACTGCGCTGGACCAGGCCGAACTCCCTGCCCTTCGGGGAGCGACGCGCTCCAGCGCCCCATCGAGCCGGACGTCGACCCCCCCGCCCCCTGGTATTCGCACCCCCGTCCCCCACCGATCGAAAAGTTCGATCGGTGGTCGGAGTCACTGTTTCGACGCCTACGCTGAGGGGGTGGACAACGAGACGTCATGGGGGCGGGCGGAGATCGTCGATCTCGCCAGCGAAAGGATCCGGCGGAGGCTCTCGACGCTGCGCAGCGTCGAGCTGTGGGCGGAGCAAGCGGCCGAGGAGTCGGCGGTGGCGCCCATGGGTCGCGGCTGCGTCGAGGCGGCCTCCCTCGCCCTCGCGCGTGTCGAGGGCAGCCAGAGCGCATACACGGAGGTGGCCGCGAGGATGGCGGCGTACCAGCGGGCAGTCGCCGGCTACGAGCCGGACGTGCGCGTCATCCTCGCTGCCGAGCGGGCGTGGTGCGAGGCCGAGCGAGACGCGTCGCGCACGGCCGTTCGGCTCGTGGATGGCGAGGAGAGTGACCACGCGCTCGGCCGCGCCGCGGGCTTCGACGTGGTCGCGAGGCGAATCGGCGGCCTGCTCGAGCGGCACATCGTCAGTCCCACGACGTCCGCCGCGTCCGTGCCGGCGTGGAGAGCCTGGCAATGAGCGAGCTGACGATCCTCTTGAGCATCGACCCGGCACAGAATCGATTTCGGTTCTTCGCCATCGTGCTGCGCCGACTGCCGGACGGCGGCGCCGAGCTGCACCGCCGTTGGGGGCGGCTCGGCACCGAGGGGCGCCACGAGGTGGAGAGCTTCTCGACGGCCCGCCTCGCGGAGGCTGCCCGAGCAGACCTCATCGCCCGTCGTCGTCGACGCGGGTATGAACTCGCGCGCTCGCTCCCGGTCTCGGGGGAAAGCGACTTCGCCGCGCTCACGGCGTGGGAGGTGGGCCTCGCACTCGCGCTCGAGTCCATGCGTCGCGGCCTCACTGCGCGGCGGGAGGAGGCTCGCGCCGCGTTTGACTCACGGGCGCAGCTTTTGCTCCCGATCTGACTCGCCCGGGCGCTCCCTGTCGGTCAACCTCGAGCCGCAAGCAATCCCGCGCTTGACGGCGCCGCCGGCCTCACGGCATCACCAAGACATGGTCGCGACCGACAACGAAGCTCCACCACCTGACTTCGACGACGACGAGACTCCGCCGCTCCCGCACCGTCGCAAGCGGAGCACGCACTCGGGTGTCGGTGTCGTTGCGAAGGAGATCCCCCCGCCCCCCAACCCCCGCGACCCGCGTCGGGAGAACGCAGACGGGGAAGGGTGAACGACCTCGAGGAGGAGCTGAGGTCTGACAACCCCAAGGGCCGGCTCTGGGAGGCGTGCGCCGCGCGGCGCATCGTGCCGCCGACATGCCGACACGCGACGCTGGGCGCACGCCACCGGGTGGAGATGGAGATGGTGGTTGGCGAGTGGGAGCTGTCGAGCGGGGTGCATTGGGGGTGGTCACGCAAGATGGCCGAGCAGCTCGCGTCTCGCGCCCTGCTCGGGGAGTTGGAGGCGCTCGGGCAGGACGAGCCTGCGGCGCGGCCCCCGCCAACGCACGCGGGGTGTGTCGAGCAGGCGCTCGGAGACGAGGACATCTTCGACGTCGACGAGGACGAGGCGGAGCATCTCAGGCGGAGCAATGCGAAGGGCCAGGTGTACGAGTGGTGCCAGCGGCAGAAGCCCCCCGTGCGTCGCCCGCGCTTCACGGCGCACCCGGCGGGCGGGGCGGTGCTGGTGCGTGCGCGTCTCGACGCGCGCGCTCTCGAGACGCCGTGGTTCCGGGCAGCTCGGCGCAAGGAGGCTGAGCACGCTGCGGCCGAGGCGCTCCTGCAGCTGTTGCCCGAGTCGGACGATGCGCCGGATCTAGATGTGGGGGCGACGGCGAACCCGCGCACGCTGCTCAACGAGCTCGTGCAGCACGGTGAGCTCGCCGGATGCCGGGTCGACGTCACGGGTCGCTCCGGTCCAGACCACGCGCCGCGCTTCGCGGCCGAAGGCCACGCGCGCTTTCCGGACGGGACCGAGGTGAGAACTGCGTCGCACGAGGGGGCGAGCAAGCGCGAGGCGATCGGCGCCGCGTCGCGTGCCCTGCTTGTTCACGTGCTCGCTCATGCAGGGAGGCTCGAGCCTCTTCATCGCGTGGCTTTGTGAAGCGGCGGATCGGCCGCTCGGTCATCGGGCGAGCCGCCGCCGGATCGACCCTCGCGACCTCCGCGGTGCCCCGGCCAAGGGTCGCTGCTGTGCTCGCGGGCCGCGGCGTTGCTCTCCTGGCTCGCTTCATCCGGCTGAACTTGTCCATCTCCGCCCGGACCTAAGGGACTGGTCATGAGAGCCCGCGTCGGTGTCGCCTGTGATGAAGCGAGCGCTCGCAGCGCGATGAGGGACCACCTGCGCGGCGCCGGCTTCGCGGTGAGCAGCGCCGGGGATCTCCCCGGCCTCTCGCTGCTGCTTCATCGACACCGGCTGACACGGTCGCGCCTCGACGCGCTCGTTGTCGAGCCGTCCGATGGCCCTCTCGGCGTGTGCTGGACCGGACTGGAGAGCCTGCGCCTGGATCGACGCGGCGTACCGGTCGTCCTAGTCGCCGCGCCCGAGCGGGTGGGTGAAACGCTACGCAAGCGGCTGGCCGCAGTGTCCATCGTCCCGAAGACGTCCCCCAGAACGTTGGATCTGATCACGCAGTCGCTGGGCTATCTGATGCCTTTGGCTCAGCGCTGAGATGTCGCGGTATGCCACGGTCGGCGAGATCTGCGGCCAGCCAGCCGACCGCTCGTTGCGGCATTGGGAATTGTGTGCACTACGAGAGCGATCCGATTGTTCGGCCTATCGTCGCGTCTACAGCCATGACGTGGCCGAGCCCGTGCAGCTGGTAGTGGTCGATGATGACCTGATGCTCCTCCGCGTCACCGTGCGCGCCCTTCAGCTGAACAGCATCGTGACGCGCGCCTTCGACTGCCCGAACGCCGCACTGACGCACGTCCTCGAGCACCCTCCCGACGTGGTCCTCACCGACTACTCCATGCCGCGGCTCACCGGGGGGGAGCTCAGCCGGGCGTTCCGCGCCCGCCTCGGCGCGGCGTGCCCCTTCATCGTTCTATGGACGGGCGCGCGTTCGCGCCTCTCCGAAGCGGACATGAACGCGGCCGACGCTCTGCTGGACAAGCCTTGCTCCATCGATCGCCTTGCTCGGCTGATACAGCGAGGCGCCCGGCTCCATCGCCGTCGGTGCTCGGGGGTCCAATCACTGGCTTCTTCGTCTCGGGGGCGGTTGGACGAAGATGTGGGGTGATGCTCGAACCGAGCGGCTCCCCGTAGGGGCGCCACGGCTACTGAAGAGCGGCATCCTCGGTCGCAGCGATTTCGCGCGCGGGCCTCTCTCCCCTTCATTCGCGCGCAGCACCCGCGTTCGAGGCGCCAGGTCGGTGAGACCGCCCGTCGACGTGCCCGACGACCGCGCAGTCAGACGGCGGACGCCGTCGCCGCCTACGGCCGCGACGGTCGACAGGACGAGGAGTGCCTCGCCGCCTTTCAGCGCGCGATGGCTCCGCTCTGCTTCCACCGCGTCGCTAGCAAGACTCGGTGAGGGGTGCACCCAGATCGGTTCGGAGATTGCGCGGCCATCCTGGGCCGTGTGCGGGACATCTGGCCACAGTCCGCAAAACGTGATGGTAACAGTTTCGGTTGCGAGAGTATTGAAAGAAGACGTTCTAGGTGTATGAATTGGACGATGCGGGACAGTGAAAGACCGCCCGAGAGCCACTGGGAATCCGTCACGTCTTCCTCCGCCCGCCTCATTGATCCGCTCCTCAGCGAAGAGGAGAGAGCGGCACTCGACGTAGCCTTCGGCGCGGCCGCGCGCCCAGCCGTTCATTTCGTGTCGGCAGGTCCGGTGAAGGGCGCTCGCGGGCTTCCCCACGATCTTCTCTGGTTTCGAGTCCAACAGTGGGTCCCGGAGGCGTCGGCATGGGATCGCCCGGCCGCCGTCGTACTCGACGTGGACTCGAGCCCATGGGGCTTGCTCGAGCGCGTGGCCGAGTTTCGGGCCGTCGCCCCCTCGACCCCCCTGATCGTCACCACCTCGTCCCCGAGCCGGTCCCACCAGCTCGCCGCGTTCGCTGCGGGCGCCGATCAGTACGTGACCAACCCGTGCGAGGAGGTCGTGCTCGCGACCGCGCTGCGGTTGGCGAAGGAAGTACGTGAGGGGAAGGCGTCGCCTCGGCCTGCGGGACACGCGGCCACATGGGAGCAAGAGATGGATGATGATCAGGACTTCGACCCGCGGGACACGATGGAGATCACCATCCCGCCCGGTGCCGTCTCCGAGTCGCGTCGGCGCCTGGTCTGCGTCCGCGGCGCCTCGATGGGCCATGCCCACCCCGTGACCAAGGTGGGTATGGTGATCGGGCGCGATCCCTCGTGCGACGTGAGCATCTCCGACCCCACCGCGTCGCGGCGGCACGCGCGACTGAGGGCACTCGGCGCCGCGTTCGTGATCGAAGATCTGGGCAGCCGTGGCGGCACGTGGCTCAACGGCGTCGAGGTGAGCGCCCCCATGACCGTGGAGCTCGGCGATCGCATCGACGTGGGCGCAGAGTGCACCTTCCTCTTCACGCACGACGACCCGCTCGAGCAGACGATGCGGGAGCGGTCTCGCATGGTGGAGATCGGGCGCATCGCCGCGGGCGTGTCGCACGACTTCAACAACCTCATGGCGGCCGCGTTGGCCACGCTCGTGAGTGTGGAACAGGGCGTCGTCGCATCCGGGATCGGACCGGAGACCCAGGAGGCGCTCACCGACTTGCAGATGGTCCTCGCGAGGGCGGGCGAGCTCACCAAGACCCTCGCCACGCTCGGCCGGCGCTCGTCCGAGGACCGGGAGGCCGTCGACGCGGCCGAGGTCTGCCAGGAGGTCGCGAAGCTCTGCCGTCGGACGTTCGGGACGCGCTACGAGATCGCCTGCGAGGCGCCCTCGGAAGTGGCGGTCGAAGGCAACCGTACGGAACTGCACCAGGTTCTGTTGAACCTCTGCCTCAACGCGCGCGACGCGATGTCCGACGGAGGGCGCATCACGATTCGCGCCAGCGTGGCGGGTGCCGAGGCGCGCATCGAGGTCGAGGACGGCGGAGAGGGGATGAAACCCGAGGTCGTCTCGCGCATCTTCGATCCGTTCTTCACGACCAAGGGGGAGGGGCAGGGGAGCGGGTTGGGCCTCGCCACGGTTGGGGAACTGGTGCGTGGTTCGAACGGGTCCATCGAGGTCGACAGCGCCGTCGGAGAGGGCACGCGCTTTCGGCTTCGTTTCCCCAAGGCGCGGTCGGCGCCGCCCCCGCGGCCGGCGCTGAGCCCTGCCGCGAGCGCCACTCGGCTGCGTGCCGCGGCGGCCGTGGAAGGGGGCCTGGTCGTCGTTGCCGACGATCAGGCCGTCGTGCGCAAGAGTATTGCGCGTCTCCTCTCGCTGGACGGTCACCAGGTTCACCTCGCCGCAGATGGCGAGGGAGCGCTCGCGCTCTTCGATGAGCTTCAGACCAAGCCGGACGTCATGGTCGTCGACCTCGACATGCCCGTGCTCGGTGGCCACCACGTGCTCGAGGCGGTGAGGTCGATGCCCGACGCACCGGACGTGGTCATCATCAGCGGTCACTGGAATCCGGAGCGGTCTCACGAGATCCTCGCCAATGGGGCTGCGGCCTACCTGGGCAAGCCCTTCCAGGTCGCAGAGCTTCGCGAGGTCGTCGCGATGCTCGTAACCAAGCGTCGGGGCCGGGCTCGACAGCAGCGCGGCTGATGGAGGCGGTTGGGGTTGGACAAACGGCCCACGCTGCTTCGGCATGCGCAACGTTTGCCGGGTTGGGGCGGTCTCTTCAGGCGGAATCCAGTAGTCCAACGAGTGAGAATCTCAGGTGCATCCCCACGGATGTTCCCTTCCGGTTGAGAGGACTCATTCGTCGAACGACACCGAACATTCGACTGGTCGGTGTAACCAGGTATGGACCATTCAATCGGACCGCTAGTCGGCCGTTCGGATCCGTCCATGGCGCCGCCGCCGCCATTTCCCAGCTCGCGATGCTCGACTCTCCGGCCACCGAGGTGGCACGCACCCGGTGGGCGAGAGCGTGGACGCGCGACGTCAGCGCGGGGCGGGCGAGCTCTCGTGTCCGGGGCGGTCGTTGCGGGAGGTCGGTTTCAGTTGGTTCGGCCTCTCGGTGACGGAGGCACGGCGAGGGTGTGGCTCGCTCGTCATCTCGGGCTGCAACGCGATCTGGCGCTCAAGGTCCTCCACTGGCGATCGCACAGTCGCGAGCAGGTTCGCTTGCGATTCGAGCGTGAGGCTCTCGCCATCGGAAGTCTCCGCCACCCGAACATCGTTGCGGCTCTCGACTTTGGGTCCCTCGTCGATGGGCGCAGATTTCTTGCCATGGAGTACATCCGAGGCAAGACGCTCGCGGAGATCTGCGGTCACTCGGGTCGCCTGCCGTGGAGGGTTGCGGTTCATGTCGGCGTTCAGGCTGCTGATGCGCTGGCGTACTCCCACCGACGTGGTGTGATTCACCGGGACCTCAAGCCAGAGAACCTCATCGTGGAAGGAGGCGATGCTGCTCATGGCCGCTGTCTCATCTTGGATCTCGGCCTGGCCAGAATTAGAGATGCCGTGACCCACTGCGGCATCTCCGACCACACCATGGCCATAGGCACACCGAGGTACGCGGCGCCGGAGCAGTTCCTCGGACTCTCGGTGGACCATCGGGCCGACATCTACGGTCTCTCTGCTGTGCTCTATCGGCTAATTGCAGGTCGCAGCCCCTACGATGGCTGGACGTTCGAGGAGGTTGCCGAGAAGATGCAGCGCACCGGAGTGGTCCCACTCGATCGCGCCTGTCGGGACCACTCCCGGCCTCGGCAACTCGACGATCTCGTGATGGCTGGTCTGGCGCGCGACCCGGCGCGTCGTCCCCAGAGTGCCGACGTTCTCAGTGAGTCACTTCGCCGCACGGAGTGTACTCTGGGTGGGGAGATAGCCAGGCGTCGTTGGCCAAGCAGCCAGCGATGCGCCTGGGGCGGCGCCTTGTTCGCCGTCGGCGCCGGCATCGGAGCGGCGGGCGCAGCTCTTCTCGGGCTCTAGCGGTGGCGCGGCCGCCATGATGGGTCCCGTCGCCGACCCTGTCCCTCGGGCGACGCAAGCTAGCGGTGCGGCCGAGCGGTCATCAGGCGTCACGCAACGGCGCTCGGTCGCGGGCGAGCCTTCGACGTCAGCGGCTGCGCGTGTCGCGTTGGGGGCCGACCGCGGGGCGCCCCCGGCCCTCAGGGAGGGGACTCTGCCGGACCGAGGGCGCCACGGGTCGGGGATGAGGATAGTGTACGCTCGACCGTGTGTGAATATGGGGTGACCGCCAAGAGCTGGATGAGAGGCATTGTTGGCTTGCACGGTCGATTGCGGGAGCTAGTGATCCCCTGCCTGCTCCGTGACCCTCTCCAACCACCAGCTCCATGTGTCACCAGGGCAAGTGTCGTCCATCCTGGTGGTGGACGACGAGCCAGCCAACCTCATGGCCATGGAGGCGATGCTCGGCGACATGGGCCACCGGCTCGTGAAGGTGGGCTCGGGCGAGGCGGCGCTCAAGGAGCTGCTCGGGGGCTGCTTCGCCCTCGTCATCCTCGACGTGCACATGCCGGGGCTCGACGGGTTCGAGACCGCACGCCTCATCCGGGAACGCTCACGGACTCGGCACATCCCGATCATCTTCGCGACGGCCTACGACCAGACGGACGAGCGGGTGCTGCGCGGGTACGGGCTCGGCGCGGTCGATTTCCTCTTCAAGCCGCTCCAGGCGCCGGTGCTCCGGGCGAAGGTGCAGGTCTTCGTGGAGCTCTTCGAGCGCACCGAGGAGGTGAAGCGGCAGGCCGAGGCGCTCCAGACCCACGAGCGTGAGGCGGCCGAGCGGCGCTTCGCGGAGGAGCGCGCGCGGTGGGAGCGGGAGAGCCTCGAGCGACAGATGGCGGAGCAGCGCGCGGCGGCCGAGGTGAGCGCAGCGCGGGCGGAGGAGCTCGCCCGCGCGGTGGCCGAGTGCGACGCGGCGAAGCGGGAGCTGAAGCGCACGAACGCCCGCCTCGCGGAGTCCGATCGGCGCAAGGACCAGTTCCTCGCCACCCTCGCCCATGAGCTGCGCAACCCGCTCTCGCCACTCTCCTACGCAGTCGGGCTGCTCCAGGACCGCGATGACCCACAGCTGACCGAGATCTGGCAGCGCATCGAGCGCCAGCTCGTGCACCTCGAGCGGCTCGTGGACGACCTGCTCGACGTCTCGCGGGTGACGTCGGGCAAGATCGAGCTGCGCCTCGCCAGCTTCGATCTGTGCGAGGTCGCGCAGGCTGCCGTCGAGCTCAGCCGCACGCAGCTCGACGCGCGGGAACACGAGCTCCGCGTCACGCTGCCCGACACCCCGGTCATGATGCACGGCGACGCCATGCGGCTGACGCAGGTGATCTCGAACCTGCTCAACAACAGCGCTCGCTACACCGACCCCGGCGGGCACGTCGGCCTCACCGTCGAAGCGGACGAGGAGCGGGTCGAAGTCTTCGTGGAGGACGACGGCCAGGGCATCGAGACCTCCATGCTCGAGACCGTCTTCGAAGCGTTCGTGCAGCAGCGGGCCGGGCAGGGAGGGCTCGGGCTGGGGCTGCACCTGGCCAAGCAGCTCGTGGAGATGCACGGGGGCCGGATCGCCGTGCACAGCGAGGGGGTGGGGCAGGGGGCGACGTTTCGCCTCGAGCTCCCGCGCGCGGAGGTGAAGGGCAGCGTCCAGGCGGGCGCGCGAGGGCAGGACGCCTCTGACGAGCAAGAACCGGCGCACTCGCTCCGGGTGGCCCTGGTCGAAGATCAGGACGACGTGCGCGAGATGCTGGCCCTGCTGTTGAACCGTTGGGGACATGTCGTGGCGGAGGCGGAGGACGGCGAGCGCGGGGTCGCGCTGCTGACGAGTTGGCCGTGCGACGTCGCGCTACTGGACATCGGGCTGCCCGACATCGAGGGCTACGAGGTCGCGGTGAGGGTTCGCGCCGAGCTCGGCTCGCGCTGCCCGACGCTGATTGCGGTGACCGGCTGGGGCCAGGAGAGTGACCGCCGCCGTGCCTTGGAGGCTGGCTTCGACCAGCACCTGATCAAGCCCGTGAGCCCACGCGATCTGAGGCGCGTCTTGCTCGACATCGCGTCGGCGGGAGCGCCCGAGAGGTCTGGCGGCCGTCCCGCTCCCTGAGCCTCCTCTTCGCCTGGCGTATCGCTCCACCGGCGGCTCGCCCGCGCCATGGGGCTCATCGAAGAGCACGCGATGAGCCAGCGAAACGTCGCGCTCGGCCGTTCTCGGGTCTACGACGCCGCCTCCCCTCGTGAGGAGGTGCGCGGCGCCGGCTTCGAGGTGCTCCGCGCCGGTGGGCACACGCTCAAGCCCTTCACCGACACGGACGAGGTCGAAGCGCTGCTGGGGACGCGGTGCTGCGCGGGCTCGCCTCGCTCGGCGGGGAGCTGGCGGAGCTGACGGCGGAGATCTTCGTGGAGGCTCGGGTCTCCGACGCTCCGGTGTCGACGCCTTGACGGGCCACGCCCATTGGATGGCCAGAATCAAGCCCTCCGCCGATGGCTCGATGCGTGCACGGCACGCGCGTAGCCATGCTCGACGCACGACCTCATCACGCCGACGACGACGATCGCTGGGACGCCTTCGTCGAGCGCTGCCCCAAGGGGACGTTGCTGCACACGCGTCGGTTCCTCGGCTACCACGGGGCTCGCTTCGAGGACTGCTCGGTCTGGGTCGAGCGCGACGGCAAGCCGGTCGCGATCTTCCCGGCCGCGCGCCTGGACGACCGGGTCGTCAGCCACCCCGGCTCGACCTTCGGCGGGCCACTCGTGCTCAAGATCGGCGCCGCGGAGGAGGCCTTCGCGGTGCTGTCCGCCATTGGTGAGTTCTACCGAGGCGCGGGCGCGCGCCGGCTGGAGCTGAAGCTCTCGCCCGCACATCTCTGCGAGCAGCCGGACGAGCCCGAGCTGTCCGCCCTGTTCCGGCTCGGCGCCACCGTCGAGCGCATGGACCTTTGGTCGGTGCTGAGCCTGGACCGCGATCGGAAGCGGAAGGACCGGGCCAGCGCCAACCGCGCGGAGCGGCTCGGCGTGACGGTGGCGGTCGAGGACACGCCCGACGCGTACGCCGAGATGCACGCGCTGCTCTCGGACACCCTCCGCCGCCGATACGGCGCACGGCCGGTGCACGACCTCGAGCAGCTGCTCGATCTGCGGTGCCGGCTCGGCGGGGCGCAGTCGCTCTGGATCGCGCGCGCGCCGAGCGGCGCCGCGGTCGCCGCGTGCTGGCTGCTCCGGCACCGCGAGGGCGTCTTCCACACGCAGTACCTCGCCGCCTCGGAGGAGGGGCGGGAGCTGCGCGCGCTGGATCTCGTGATCGAGAGGGCGATCGTGTACGCCCAGGGGGAGGGCGCGCGCAGGTTCTCGTTCGGCGCCTCGACCGAAGAAGGGGGGCGGACGCTGAACGCCCCGCTCCACGGCTTCAAGTCGAAGTGGGGCGGCGGAGCGGTCGTGCAGCATCACTGTGCGTGGACCCTACCCGCGGTCTGAGCCATGGACGATTGACCTCGATCCTGCAACAGCGCGTCGTCGAGACGGCGCCGGGGGAGGTGGAGTCGCCCGCGCGGTGGCCGAGTGCGACGCGGCGAAGCGGGAGCTGAAGCGCACAAACGCCCGCCTCGCGGAGTCCAATCGGCGCAAGGACCGGTTCCTCGCCACCCTCGCCGATGAGCTGCGCAACCCGCTCTCGCCGCTCTCCTACGCAGGAGGTGCAGGGCGGTGTCCAGGCAGCGCGTCCTGGTGCCAAGTGTCGCCCTGCCGCGCTTGTTGTAGATCGGGACAGCGCGCCTAAGGTTGATCAGCGCTCGCCCGCCATGACCGATTCCCCCCAGCCCGGCGCTGAGCTCCCAGGAGCGCTCTTCGATGCGATGCCGCAGCTCGGCTGGGCGGCGGGCCCGGATGGGCGTGTCGAGCGGTGCAACGCTCGCTGGTGCGCCTACGTCGGCGCGACGGGCGAAGAGACGGCGGGTCCGGACTGGACGTCGATCGTAAGGTCCACAGAGCGGCCACGCGTCACCGAGTGCTGGAGGCGGTGCCTCGCCACGGGCGAGCCGCTCGACATGGAGGTCGAGCTGCGGCGATGCGACGGCGAGATGCGTTGGTTCCTGACCCGCGTCGAGCCGATGCGGGCGAGCGGAGGTGAGGTGGTTCGCTGGATCGGCACCCACACCGACGTCCACGACTCGACGCTGGCTCGAGCCGCGCTTCGGCGCGCGCACGAGGCAGAGAAGCGACGACACGAACGCCTTCGACGCCTGTTCGAGCAGGCCCCGCTACCCATCGCGCTCCACGAAGGTCCAGAGCACCGATACGTGCTCGCCAACCCGTGCGCGCGGGAGCTCGTGGGGGGACGCGATCTCGAAGGCAAGCCCCTCCTGGAGGCGCACCCGGAGCTGGTCGGGCAACCCATCGTGGGGGTGCTGGATGAGGTCCTCCGGACGGGGAGAGGCATCGAGCAGGCCGAGGCGCACCCCGTGTGGCTCCAGAGCCCCGAGGGCGAGCCCGAAGAGCGTTGGTTTCGTGCGTCCTGGGCGCCGGTGAGGGCGCCTTCGGGGGAGGTCGAGGGTGTGCTCGCCGTCGGCGTCGACCTGACCGAGCAGATGCGGCTCCGCCGTGAGCTGGTCGCGTCGGAGGCGCGTGCCGTCAGCGCAAACCAGGCCAAGGACGAGTTCTTGGCGATGCTGGGCCATGAGCTGCGGAACCCGCTGGCGCCGATTCGGACCGCGCTCGAGCTCATGGATCTACACCTGGGCGAGCACGAGCTGCGCCAGGAGCGCGACGTTGTCGAAAGACAGGTCGGTCATCTCGTGCGCATGGTCGACGACCTGCTCGACGTGGCTCGCATCGCGCGCGGCAAGCTGGTGCTTAAACGTGAGCCGCTCGATCTGGCGCGGGTTGTCGGGGAGGCCGTCGAGACGGCCAGCCCGCTCTTCGAGTCCAAGGGGCACCGCCTCACGGTCGACGTACCCTCCGGAGTCTTCGTCGTGGACGGCGACCCCGATCGGCTGTCGCAGGTGATGGCCAATCTGCTGATCAACGCCGCCAAGTACACCCGACCCGGGGGCGAGGTCCACGTCTCTGCGGAGACCAAGGGCGGCGCGGCGGAGGTATGTGTGCGCGATGACGGGCGCGGCCTGCCTCCGGAGCTGCTCGCGCGCCTCTTCTATCCGTTCGAGCAGAGCCCCCAGTCCATCGCGCGCTCGAACGGCGGGCTCGGGCTCGGGCTCGCCATCGCGCTGAACATCGTCGAGCAGCACGGCGGAACCCTGGTCGCCGAGAGCGACGGAGAAGGCCAGGGCAGCACCTTCACGGTGCGTCTCCCATTGATCGACGCCTCGACGCTGCGAGAGCACGAGCGGGCCCTGCGAGCACAGCGGCGGAGCGCGCAGGAGATGGCCACGGTCCGCCGTATCGGGCGAATTCTGCTCGTCGACGACAACGAAGACGCCGCGCAGCTCCTCGCTGCGCGCCTCACGAAGCGGGGCTACGAGGTGACCGTCGCGTATGATGGTGCGCGGGCGATGGAGGTCGTCGCGGGGTTCCAGCCGGATGTGTGCGTGCTCGACATCGGCCTTCCCGTCATGGACGGCTACGAGCTCGCGCACCGGCTCAGGGCCGAGCTCGATCCGACGCCGCGCTTCATCGCGCTGACGGGATACGGCCAGCGAGCCGACAAAGAGCGCGCTCGCGAAGCGGGCTTCGACCGCCACTTCACCAAGCCGGTCGGCTTTCAAGATCTCGTGGACGCGATCGACGAAGAAGGGTGAAGCACGTCAGTCGCGTTCCGACTCGGTGAGTGAGACGATGACTTCCCCCAGCCTGACGGGCTTCTGAAAGACGGGCACGTCGAGCGAGCGCGGCACCCGGGTCGCGTCCCCGGTGACCACCGCCACTCGGCGCCCCTCGCCGAGCAGCTGGCGGATGAACTCGTGGCTCGGCAGTCCCCCGATCTGGTAATCGGTGACGATCCAGTCGTACTCGTGCGACTTCAGGCGCTCGATGACCTCGGCGTGGTCGGCCGCCATGGCGATGTCGGCGCCGAGATCGTTCGCGACCATGCCGAACGCGTGGCGAAGGGTCGAGTCGTCTTCGAGCCAGAGGATGCGCAGGGTGCGCGCGGCGAGGGGGAGGGGACTGGTCATGTCGGACGACACTCGTGGTGGGGGTGAGCGGAGATGTGTGTGTTCAGAGGTGGAGCGCTCCACGAAGGAAGGCGGACAGGCCCTCGATGTCGAGCGGCTTCCGAAAGAAGCGGACCGCACCGAGCCGTCGAAGCAGGCTCCAGTCGTTGGCGCTAGCCCGGCCGCTGACCACGACGAAGGGGACGCCCTCGAGGCCCGGGCGCTGCCGGAGCGCCGCGACGACCTCGAGGCCGTTCATCCCCGGCATCTCGAGGTCCACGATCACCGCGTCGGGGGCACGGAGGGCGGCGGCCTCGAACGCCGCGTCGCCGCACGCCGCGGTTCGCACGCTGCATCGCAGCCGCTTGGTCAGCTGCACCGAGAGCAGCTCGAGCAACCCGACGTCGTCGTCCGCCACCAGCAGATCGGCGGGGCGGTTGGCGTCCCGCACGGCGCGGCGTAGCCCGTCGACGAAGGCGGACGCGCTTGCGGGCCGGTCCTCGGGCGACTTCTCGAGACCGTGCAGCACCGCCCGGTCGATCCGCCACGTGACGCTCGAGTGAGCGCGGCTCGGACGCGGCGGGCGCGCGACCGCCTGGAGCCGGAGCACCTCCTGGCTGTCGGGCGCGTCGAACGGCAGCGCCCCGGTGAGCATCTCGAACGCCATCACGGCCAGGGCGTAGACGTCCTCCCGCGGCAGCAGCTCGGCCTTCATCGGGGCGCCACGCGCGCGCTCTGGAGCGAGATACTCCGGCGTCCCGCCCCGCAGGTGGTCCGCGCGTGCGATGACCCGGGAGAGCCCCAGGTCCGTCAGCACCACCCGCCCCGTGTCCCGCTCGATGAGCACGTTCGCGGGCTTGACGTCACCGTGGATGCGCCCCGCCCGATGGATGGCGTCGAGGCCGCGCGCGATCCCGTCGAGGATCCGCAGGACCTCATCGTGGGGGAGGGCGCCCCGGCAGTCGAGGACGTCGGCGAGTGACTCGCCCCGAATCCGTTCCATGGCGACGAACGGTTTGTCGCCGTTGACGTCCACCCCGTAGATCCGGACGACCGAGTCATGCTCGATGGCGGCGAGGGCGCGGCCCTCCTCGAGGAGGGTCTTCCGGTCCCCTCTTCGCAGCACCTTTAGCGCCACCTGCCGATCCAGCATCGTGTCGGTCGCCGCATAGACGTGGCCCATTCCCCCGTGGCCAAGAAGCGATCCGACCCGGTATTGTGCCAACATCGTCCCGCTCTGGAGCCACCTCAACATGCGACCCGCACATCGCAACGGCCATGCCGAGGCTGCAAAGTTGGACTCGGGGGTGATCCGCCGTGGCAAGGCGACTCGGGTGAGGCAGATCCGCACACAGGCCGTCGCTTGTCGTGACATCGCGCGCCGGGCGTGTCCGCCGCGCGCCCGAATCTTTTTGAGTCGACGTCCAGTTGCCCGTCGACCAGATCGATTGCACTCTCAACGCGTGAGCTGCTCCGCTACGGTGAGCGCGGCGTTGGCGCTACTGGCATTCGGTTGCTACGCGTCGCACGAGGGTGGGGAAGAACGGGGATGCGGCGACGCGGGACGCGAGTCCGAGAGCTGCGAGCGCAGCCTCTCGAACCGTGTTCTGCCGCTGGGGGTGTGTCGTCTGGCTGACGGCTCGCTGCTCGCGTTCTCCGATGCCCACCATCCGCTGAGCTGCGATGGCGCGGGCGCCGGCACCTACGCCCTCCACGCGGCTCGGTGCGTCCCGGAGCGCCCGCGGCGACGGGAGGCCGCACTTTGCGACACCTCGGCGGCTGACGCTTCGGCGCTCGGGCTGGTCGAGTTCGTTCCTGGAGCTCGCCCGCCATGGATTCCCGCTTCCTACGACGGCCTCGGCAGCCGCTGTGCGATCGCTGATCGCCGCGTCGCCCCGAACGCGGAGCCGTGGCGTCCGTTCGTCGAGGCGGACACGATATGTAGCGACGCCTACGCCTGGTGCGGCAGTCCGTATGTCATCGAGCTGAGACAGCGCGGAGGCGACCCATGCGCGGGCGGACGCTTCACGCAGCGATGCGCCGCTTCGATCGTCGACGGAACAGTGGTGCTGCGCGCGGAGACCGCAGAGGCGGTAGCGACGTCATGCCTGTCGGCGGTCGGTGATCGCGTCGCTCGGTGCGTCGTTCCTCCGCTGCCGGCCGGGCGCCACGACGTGACCAACGACACCGGCGCGCTCCTCGGTGTGGTGGAGGTGCCAATGGAGCCCCCCGTTGGCGATGACCTCACCCCCACGTGCGCACGCATGCCTTGAGCCGCCGCGTGTTCATGCGCCTGCTTCCGGGTCTGGACGCCACGTCAGAACGGGGAAGGGCGGCCCTGGCCGGGCGAACAGAAACCCCTGCAGGTAGTCGCACTCGAGGGAGCGGAGGACCTTGCATTCCGCCGGCGTCTCCACCCCCTCGGCGACCACCTCTATTCCGAGCGAGTGCGCCAACTGCACTAGCGACAGTACAGTGCGCTGCTTGACCGGTCGTTGGTCGATGTCGCGCACGAGACTCATGTCCAGCTTGACGAGCTCCGGTTCGAGCGAGGCGAAGTAGCTAAGGGCCGAGTAGCCAGCACCGAGGTCATCGATCGCGATCTTGAAGCCAAGTCGGCGCAGTTCCGCGACGCGCTCGCCGACGTCGACGACGCCTTCGAGGCCCTCGCGCTCGGTTAGCTCGAGTACGACCCGCGAGGCGATGCGGCTCAGAGGAGCGTCTGCCGAAAACAGGTTCGGGTCAGCCAAGTCGGCGGCGCTCAGGTTGACAAACAGCATACCTTGCTCGAGTCGGAGCATGACATCCGTGGCGGCGCGGCTCCGCGTCATCCGGCCGAGCTGATGAAGCGTCCCCAACCGAGCGGCCATCTCGAGGAAGACGCCCGGGTGCGAGATGGTCTTCTCGTTCGTCCGCAAGAGCGCCTCGAAACCAAACGTCTCCAACGTGTCGGCGGCGACGAGGGGTTGGTAGGCCATCCAGAGCCCCTCCATTCCGGAGCGGAAGCGGCGTTCGACCTCAGCCGAAGCGCCGTCTTGCTCGGAGCGGTGCGTCTCAGCCGCCCTCCGGCGTACGTTCACGAGGCGGTATGTCGTGACCGCACGGCGTAGTGCCTCGTGGAGTCGCTCGACGTCAACGGGCTTGGTGAAGTAGCGGAACGCTCGCAACTCCACCGCTTCGCTCGCCGACTCGACGTCTGGCTGGCCAGTGACGACGATGACGGGCAGGTCTACGTCGCGTTCCCGGATCGCACGGATGAGTTCCAAGCCGTTGGCGCCGGGCATCGACAAATCCGTTACGACGGCTTCAATCTGCTCGCGTTCGATGACGGCGAGCGCCCCGGCGACCGACGCCGCCAACTGGATCTCATGGCCCTTCGCGCGCATGAAGCGTCCGAACGTGCGTAGGATGTCGGCGTCGTCATCGACGAACAGGACGTTGAAGGGAGTGGTCGTTTTGTCAGCCGAGATCTTTGTCATGTTCGTCCCGTCTCCACCACTGCCCCATGATATCAGGCGACCATATGGCTTTCCACTGTTCGTGGAGGAGCGGCGCGAGCCGGGATGAACGAGGTGTCATGGCCAGCGTTTCCCCGCAGACTCCAATACGGGACTCAGGTGAATCGCCGAACTGCGCTCGAACGGGGAGTCGGCATCGTCATCGCGAGGGTTCAGCGCAGCGGCGAGGCATGACGCCGCACGCGACGCGACCTCAGCCCGGGCGAGGTCGATCAGACGCGCTCCAAGCGCGCCACCGTCAACCCGCTTCGAGAAGCGGCTGGAGTCCAGCAGAGCCAACTCGACTGCGGCGGCTACCAGGCGCTGAGTGTCGTGTTCAGGCATCGGCGTGAGTACCAGAGTGAGAAGCGCCTCACGCTCCATGTGCAGGCCCCGGCGCCATGCCGCTTTGGCGCCCGGAAGCCGCGACTCCTTCTCGAAGCGGTGCGGAATCGGGAGGGTGAGCGACTCGTCGAGCGCCGAGACGAGGTCTGCGAAGGAGGTGTCTTCCATCGTCTCGGATCAACGACGCGTCCTGCGAGGACTGAAGCGGCTCCGCGAATCTAGCGGCCGGATCCTGGCTGCGACCGCACTTCCCCTGTACCTCTTCGTGAGCGCTGATGGGGCACGGCGCAGGACGGTTGCAGCCCAGCGTGTTTCAGGCACCATGAGGGTATGCAATATCGGTTGCAAAGGGACGTGCTCCCCGGCGTGATCGACCTGAACGCCGAGCGTTTGAGCCGAGGGATTCGCGCAATCGAGTCCGCGCGAGGATGGCTGCGCCAAGAGGTGGCGGCGATGCCCGCCGCCGTTTACGTGGGCATGTTGCCAGAGACATTCGCCGCGCACTACGTGTTCGCCCTCGGGCAACTCGACCGCGCGCTGGTTGCTGCGCTCGAGGACCTCGCAGTTTCGAACGACGGAGGCTTGGAGCGAGTGCGCGCTCTGCGTCGGCACGTAGACGAGGTGTTGGCGTATTGTGAGCGGCGCGCACGAGCGGCGGTGCAACTCGATGGGGGCGCGCGAGCCCGACGCTGGGCAATTCGCCGAGCCCGACTCGAGCTTGGGCCCATTCTGCGTCGCGCTCTTCGATAGCTTGGCTCCGGAAACTCTGGCCGGCCAATCACGGCTGAGGCGCCGCTTGAATCGGCCCGGGGCTCCCGGAGGCTCCATTAGTATTAGTTGAGAGGATGGAGCGATGGGACGACGGAACAGTTCTCGCCGGAAGTGACACTGGTCTCCGGCGAGGACGGCGTCGCGAACTCCGCGCGTGAAGGCCGTGCGAGCGCTGACGCCGTGGCGTGCTCAGATCGTCTTTGCGTAGGCGACCATCTGGTCAAGCACCGTGCCCCACCCATGATGGAAGCCCATCTCTTCGTGGCGCTCCCGTCCCGCTGGATCGCGGTGAATCGCGGTCGCTGTGTAGAGCGTCCCGGCCCCGCGCGCCTGCATGGAGACGACGGCGGTAAAGAACGGTTCGGGCGCGGGGCGGTAGCCAGGCAGGAGCGCGTCCGTCCAGACGAGGCGCTGCTCGGGGACGATCTCGAGGTAGCACCCGACGTTCGGCATCTCCTCGCCATCGGGCGAGCGCATCACGGTGCGGAAGATTCCCCCGGGGCGGAGGTCGATCTCACACTCGCTGATCGTCCAGGGCTTGGGCACGAACCACTGCTCAACGTGGCGCGGCGTGGTCCAAGCTTTCCAGACTAGCGAGGGCGGGACATCGATCTCGCGCTCGAGCACGAGGTCCAGGGCGGGGTCGATGGGGGGCAGGGTCATGTCTCTTCATCCCTCAGCGTGAGTAGGTAGTCGTCGAGCTGATCGAGCCGTCGCTCCCAGAGTGAGCGTTGCTCGGAGAGCCAGTTCACGGCGGTGGTCAGCCCCTCGGGTTCGAGCCGACACGTCCGCACCCGCCCCCGCTTCTCCGAGCGCACGAGCCCCGCCTGCTCGAGCAGCTTCAAGTGCCGCACGAACGAGGGGAGCTTCATGTCGAACGGAGCGGCGAGCTCGCTCACCGAGCGCGGCCCGTGCGCCAACCGTGCGACCACCTCGCGGCGGGTCGGGTCGGAGAGCGCGCGAAAGACGGCGTCGATGTTCGTGGCAGCGTGGGGCATGGCGACACTTTGGCAGATGCCGAAGCACTGAGACGGTAGGCCGCGGATACGGTTAGGTCAACAGCTAAGTGTTTGGTCAGGGTTGACGTTTCGTCTAGTGGGTCTCAGGTTGAGTGCGACCCCACCGACTTGACTTTTCGCCTGGTCTGCTCGGCACCGTTCGGAGTCCCCGGCTCATGAGCGTTCCCAACTCTCCCGCCTCGGTCCTTGCCCTTGTCCACCAACTCGCAGCTCAGAAGCGCATTCTCCTCCTGTGGCCGGAGGGCCGCCGGGCGGATCATGTGGACGTTCGGATGCGCCAGCGAGGGGCGACGGCGCGCGACGTTCAGCACGCGCTCGAGAATGCTTCGACGTGCGAGCCAGGAGACCCAGAGGAGGGGGAGCGTCCACGGTGGAAGGTCACCGGTCTGGACCTCGACGCGGATCCCCTCACTGTTCTCATCGAGCTCGACGGGACGTCGTTCGTCGTCGTGATCACGCTCTACTAGCGGAGGAGCCCTCACCCCAACACGTCACTCAGTCTCATGCGCGAGCAGGCTTCGCGCGAGGTCGCCCACAAGCGACTCAAGGGCCCACCACGCCCAGAAAGAAGAAGTCCTATATGGAACGCTGTTCCAAGTGTGGACACTCCGAGCTCGGGGGTGTCACCGAAGATCGTCAGGTCGAGGTCGCTGGCTACGTGTTCGATGTGCGCGTGGACGCCCACGCGTGTGAGCAATGTGGCGCGCGGTACGTCTCGCTCCCGGAGCTCGAGCGCGCCGATCTTCTCGCCGCCGCATGGCTCGCCGAGCATGGAGTGCGCGAGCGCGAGGCGTTTCGCTTCATGCGCAAGGCGCTCGGGATGCGCGCGGTGGATCTGTCCGAGCTGCTTGATGTCGCACCGGAGACCGTCTCGCGATGGGAGCGAGGTGCGCTCCCCGTGGAGCCCCGCGCCTGCGCGCTGTTGGGGACGCTCGTCTGTGAGCGCGTGGAGGGCCACGAGAGAACGCTCCAACGGCTCCGCGCGCTTCGTGAACCGCCCGAGGTTCCGGCCGGGGCGGTCAGGCTTCCATCCGAGGCGGCCTGAACGAACGTGTCAACGCGTTTGAGACGCGGGAATGCCAAATCAATCTATGAGGCGATCGCGCGGCGCGGTCCGGGAGAATCCCCACTTTGGAGGTTTGCTGTGGGGATAGCTAGGGCGATGGGCAAGGCCGATGGAGGGTGGGTGGTTCATGGAGGTAGCGCGCGGGGACGAGGAGACCGGCGGCTTTTCTTTGCGGGAGACGCAGCCCGAGCTGTCCGTTTCCCATCTGCACGGCCCCGCCACGATCCGGGCGGTCTTCGCGCCCATGCTCGCCGAGCACGAGCAGCTGCGCTTGCTGCTGCGTTGCTTGGTGATCGCGCAGAGCGCGTCGGCTCGGGCGACGATCGTCCAGACCCTGCGGGACTTCCTCCTCGGGCACGACGCGACGGAGCGCGCGGTCCTGTACGAGGCGCTTCGGGTCGATGCTCGAACGCGCGCCGCGGTGCGCGAGGCCACCGAAGGGCACGAGGCGCTCGAGGCGGCGTTGGGAACGTTGGCCGTCGCCACGCTCGCGCGAACCGACGAGGTGGAGTCTCACCTGGCCGACTTTCGGCAACGACTCACCGTGCACCTGCTGGGCGAGGAGCACCGGCTGTACCCGCTGGCGCTGCGGACGCTGGGGGTGGAAGAGTGCGTGCGCCTGGTCGCGCGGTTCCGCGACGCGCGGAGCGCGAGCCACGGCAGGAACCTTCCATGGGCCGAGTGAGGTGATGTCCCGCACGGTGTTGAACTTCGGCGGCAGCTCCGAGGGCATCTACGCGACGTGGGCCTCGGACTCAACTCCTCGGTTGAGCCGCACTTAGCAGGCAGATCCCTGAATGCACAAATCTGCCGGCTCCCCCCTTTGAAGGGCGGCGGCGGGCAGACCGAGAGGCTCGACGGCGAGGACCTCGTCGAGCCTCTCGAGCCTACCACCGCCGCGCCGAGGGCGGTGACCATGGACGAAGACCATCCGCGCGAACAGATGGCGCTTTGCCGCTGCGCCTACGTCGCACTTCGAGCCGCTGCGCATGCAGCGAGAGTTCGGGCGATCACCCAGCTGGGAGGAGCACGACCGGACAGTAGATTCGACACGACGGCGTGCGGGGGCTACCGCACAACGAGGCTGTGCTCCCTGCCGTCGCGCGTGGTATCTAGGGACGGATGTTTCGTAGGCCGTCGAGCGTGGTGCTGACGATCGCGCTGGTCGCGGGCGGCTGCGGCGAGCGCACCCGACCCGAGCGGACCGCCGAGCCCGCGCCCTCCAGCCAGCCTTCCCCCGGGAGCTCCACCGAGACCTCGGACGTCGCGCCTCTGACCGAGCCGACTGGGGTTGCGCCGACGTTCCCCGGTGGGGTGAGCGCCGGCGCATCGGTCCGAGCAATCCGGAGCGCCCTGGGCGAGCCGCCGACCTGGCGCGAGGTCCGCCGAGGCGACGGCTGCGTTGACGAGACCTGGTACACGGTCGAGCTGACGCAACTGGGTGTCGAAGGGAGGGCGCAGTATCAGTTCTACGGCGACCTCGGGCTCGGCCTCGTCTCCTTTCTCCCCGACGACGAGACTGCCTACGAGCGGGCCCTCGCGACGGCCGGGATCCAGCTGGATCCCGGCCCGATGGGCGCGACAATCGGCAACATCACCGTGGGACGCACCCCCATGGGCGACTTCGACTGGGCCGCAGACGCGGTCCAGGCGGAGGTCAACGAGCGGCTCGAGGCCTGCGCACGCTGACGACCCTGCGACGCGCGCCATGGGATGGCCCACATGTTGAACTTCGGCAGCGGCCCCGAGTGCATCTACGCGACGTGAGCCTCGGACTCCACCCCGCGATCGAGCCGCGCGTCGTGTTGCCGCAGGCCGTCGAGGAGCTTGGGCATGCCCTTGAATCCGCGGACACGGCGGAAGGTCTTCTGCCGCTCGAGGACGGCGGCGACGACCCAGCGGCGAACCATGCTGCCGGAGCGCCACCACTTCACGCGCCGGGAGACGTCCCGGACGCCGCCGTTGAGATTCTCGATCGCGTTGGTGCGTACTTACGCGTGGCGACGCCCACGACCATCTGCTCGAACATCCGCTCCACCAGCGGGTCCTCGGCGGCCAGCTCCCGCCAGCTCGGAAGCTCCACCTCCCCCTTGGCGTCGCGGACGCGGGGGCGGCGGACCTTCACCCGCCGGCCACCCAGGGTGAGCATCCCCTCGGTGCTCCCGGCCCGTTGGGGCCCTTCTTGGCCGCGGACGTAGGCCGGACCGCACAGCGCGAGCCGGTCCTGCTCCAACATCACGGCGAGCGCCTCCAGCCCCGCCTGGTGAACGAGCTCGCGAAGCTCGCGGCGAACGAAGCCGGCCAGCGGCATCACCAGCTGAAGGTGCGAGTGAGCTTCCTCCGAGCTCGGCGATTCGGCAGTCTTGGTCATGGCGGTTTCTCCTCCTTCTATGCAAGCCCGAGACTCCCTCGGGCGAGGAGGAACCGCCGCCGATTTCTAACAACGCCTGGGACTTGCCCCCGAGTGACGCGGAGCCGGGGATGATAGCCCGTCCCAGTGACCGGCGACGCTCCCTGGAAGATGGAAGCGGAGGCGCGCCTGGCTCGCCGTGGGCTCGCCACGGGGCCGTGGCTGGCGACTGGCGACCAGCAGACGGCTCGTAACGTTCCCCGTTTCGGATGCCGGGGCCGGACCTAGGCTCAGGTCAGGCGTGCGACCTCGAGCTGCACGCCGATGCTGATCCCGAAGGCGACTCGATGCAGCACGACGACAAGCCCACCGACTTTCCACCCGGGTATCTCATCGATGGTCGCTACCGGGTCGAGGGACTGCTTGGGGAAGGTGGGATGGGTTGGATCTGGGCCGCGGTTCACGTTCGGCTCAACCGTCCCGTGGTCATCAAGACGCTGCGTTCGTACGCCGCCCGGAGCGAGATCTCCGTCAAGCGGTTCTTGCGGGAGGCGCGCGCTGCCCCGGAGCTCGAGCACCCCGGCGTCGTCCGGGTCTTCGATGTCGGGCGCCTGGAGCGAGACGGGACCCCCTACCTCGTGATGGAGCGTCTGGTCGGGGACGATCTCGACGAGGCCCTCGGGCGGCGGGGGCGGTTGTCGCTGCGAGAGGTGTGCGACTGGTTGGAGCCCGCCGCCGCCGCTCTCGATGCGGCGCATGCTCGCGGCATCGTGCATCGTGACGTCAAGCCCGCGAACATATTTCGAGCCCAGGGACCGCAAGGTTACACGACGAAGCTGCTGGACTTCGGGCTCGCGGCGCTCCGCGATGAGGCCGGGGGAGATCGAGCGACCAAGCTCACCCGCCGCGGCGTCGTACTCGGCACCCCGCACTACATGGCGCCGGAGTGTGCCGAGGGGGGCCAGGCCGACCGGCGGAGCGACGTCTACTCGCTGGCGTGCGTGGTCTTCGAGATGCTGACCGGCGACGTGCCGCATGACGCGGACACGCCGATCGGCGTGCTGAGCGCGAAGGTGTGTGAGCCGGCGCCGCGGCTGTCTGAGCGCTCGGAGCTCACGTTCAGCACTCCGGTCGAGCAGGTCTTCGCCGACGCGCTGTCTCGCGACCCCTCCCAACGGCCCCCCAGCGCAGGCGCGCTCCTCAGCCGCCTGCGCGCGGAGATCGAAGACGACGCCAGAGAGACCGGCGCGCCGCCACCTACGATGGGTGCGGACATCCGGCGTTCGCTGCCCACCCTCGCTGCGCCTTCGGAGCACTTGCCGCTGAAACGCTGGCGTTCAAGTGCCTCGGCCTTCGTCGCGCTGGCGTTGGCCGTCGTTCTCGCGTGGACGGGCTGGATGCTCAGTCGGAACTGCTCGGCGTCAGGTGAGCAACGGGATGACCCGACAGGGCGGGTGCCCGGACGGTAGCTCGTGTCAGGGGACCGGTACGAGGCAGGGACGGCGAACCTGATCGCACTGGGGACGGCCAATGTGGTCGCGCGGGCGGTCCGCCGCGCGTTCAGCACGGCCACCTCGCACGAGCGGATACGCGGATACGACCTCTGGCTGGCCGCTCGACGTTCGTGCTCTGGTAGTTCCTGGTATCCTGGACCATATGGGTTTCATCGCGCGGCGCGCTCTGAAGACGTCGCTGTGGTACCTGGCCGTCGCCACAGCCTGGATCGTGGGCACGAGTCTCGGCTTGGGTGCTCTCGACTTGGACTCCCAGACCCAGGCATGGTTGGAACTCATCAAAGGGGGATTCTTCGTCTCCGCCTCCGCTGCTTTCCTCTTCATTACGTCGAAGGCTGGCTTGCGGAAGCTGCTGCACGAGCGATCCGTCCGCGAGCGTGCGCAGATCGAACTCGCCCACGCTCTGCACCAGTCGGCCACTGCGGTGCTCGCCGCCTCCGTCGCCCATGACTTGAACAACGTGCTGGTGGCCCTCTTCGGCGAACTCGACGACATGACCGGAGACGAAGCTCAAGTCGAGCGCATGACCAACGCGTTGCGGCGCGCCGCGGAGCTCTCGCGTGGGCTGATGCGCGCTGGTGGACCGGAAGGGACTGGCCAGGCGCAAGTGTTCGAAGTTGGCGGCGTCATAGAGGAGGCGCTCGTGGCGGTTCGTCGGCACCGATCTCTACGCGAGTGCGCTGTCACTACCGACCTCACCAACGGACTCGAGATCGAGGGTTTTCCCCAGCTCGTCTACCGGGTGGTGGTCAACCTCGCCATCAACTCCGCGGATGCAGACGCCAAGCAGCTACTCGTGCGGCTTCTCGGCCACAGCGGAGGAGTGACCTTGGAGATGCACGACGACGGCCCTGGCTTCCCCACCGAGTCGAAGCAGCGCTTGCTCGAGGCCTTCTTCACTACGAAGAAACATGGTACCGGTCTGGGCTTGTTGTCGGCGCGTCTCTGCGCAGACCTGCACTCAGGGTCGATCGAGTTCGGCACGTCTGACGAGTTGGGTGGCGCATTGGTCCGGCTGGTGCTCGGGCCAGTGTCACCCAGCCAGCTTCCACCACCATTGGAGCGTGATTGACACGAGATCGCCCTCCAGTGACATGCAGCGCTACTTCTCGGAAGGAGGCCAGAGCCCGGCCGCCGGCGGGCTAGCTGCTCGCAGCCGGGGGCGAGCTAGCGCTAGCCTGAAGGGCATCGGATACGGCGCTCAATAGCGTTGGAGTAGAGAAGGGTTTCTCCAAGAATCGTATATCACTTGTTTCTCTCCCCAGGACAATGCCTTTAGTATATCCGCTCATCAGGATGACCGGCAGGTTGGGACGGAATCGCAGCGCCTGTCGCGCCAGCTCAACGCCATTCATCCCCGGCAATGCCACGTCTGTAATCAGCAGGTCAACGGCCATCGACTCGGTGTCCGCCTCGAGTATGCTGAGAGCTTCACGAGGTTCCCCGCATGTTCGGACCCGATATCCGTGGGTGCTAAGAACACGGGCTAGCGCTCTGGCAACGGGCGCTTCGTCCTCGCAGACGAGCAACGTCGCACCGGTGCCTTCACGTGGAGAGAGGTCGCGGCGGGAGAGGGGCCTGGGCGAGCGTTGTCCATTGGAGTGCGACAGGGGTAGGCGAACTGTTATCAGCGTGCCTTTTCCTACCGAACTGTCAACGAGAACGGTCCCCCCGTAGGCGCTGACGATCTCATGCACGGACGCCAGTCCCATGCCTACCCCGACACCCTCTGGCTTGGTGGAGAAGAACGGGTCGAAGATCTTGGCGCGAACCTCCGCGCTCATTCCTTCTCCCGTATCGAGGATGGAGATCTCCCCGACCTCCTCGTCGGTCGAGCGAGACATTCCCACGAGGATCTCTCCTGCCCCGGCGATAGCATCGCGCGAGTTGAGAACCAGGTTTGTGATGATCTGAGTGACGTGTATCGGCTCAACCTGAGCGCGGAGGTCGGGGACGGACACGTCGAGGCTGAGGGAGATGCGCGCCGGAAGTAGGCGCTCGACCAGCGCGACCGCGTCGGGCACTACGTTAGCTAGATCGATGACCGGGACGTCCGGAGCGCTCTTCTGGGTTCGGCCGAATGCGAGAATCTGTTTGGCTGTGTCCGCCGCAGATACTACCGCATCCATCATTTCGGATAGCGCCAACTCCGCGTCAACCCGTTCGCCTGGGCCGGGCCCCGAGCTGCTGTCGAGGAGGTCTAGGTAGGTCATCACAACGGTGAGAGCGTTGTTGAAATCATGCGCGACTCCGCTCGTCAGCCTCCCCACGAGCTCCAGCCTTTGAGCCATTGCCAGGCGACCTTCGAGCTGCTTCTGCGGCCTGAGATCGCGCACGAACCCGGCGAACAGCTCGGATCCGTCCAGGTGCAACGGCGTCACGGTGAGTTCGACAGGGATGTCGACGTCGTCGCGACTCGTAGCGACCATTTCGAGTCGCTTGTTGAGGATTGGTCCCCGTCCGCTATGACGGAACTCGCGAAGCCCGGCCTCATGTTTGGCACGGAGCCTATTGGGGATGACCAGCTCTGAGAGCAGGGCTCCGAGTGCGTCCTTACGGGCATATCCGAATAGCTGTTCGGCGGTCGAGTTCCACTCGACAACGCGACCGTGAACGTCCATCAATATTACGGCGTCCAGGCAGGCGTCGAACATCGCTCGAAGCCAATGCGAGGATTCTCCGAGTCCGCCGTGCGACATCCCTCTGCCCCAGGTTAACAGTACCCAGCCACTCTGCGCCCGACAAGACGCAAGTCCGGGCGCTCGGACACGTGCTGCGCAACGCCGTCGACCACGGCTTCGAGGCGGGGAGCGGCTCGGGCGGGCAAGTCGGTGGCGAGCATCGTACGCGTCACGTCGGTTGCGACGGAGGGCACGTCATCTCAGGTCGCGCCCTCGGCGCGAGAAAGCGGCGACGCCTCGGCGCTGCGCAGCAGGGGCGCCACCGTCCGCCGGAGCGCGCTAGCCGAGACCGGCTTGGCCAGGTAGGCGGCGGCGCCGAGTCGAGTCAGCTCATCGCGGCGGGTGGGATCCCAGTTCCCCGAGACGTGAGCGGCGGGAGCGGGAGTCGCTGACGGAGTCGGAGACGACGACGTTCGTGGAAGTGTGGCCGCCTGCGTCGTGGTGGCAGATGAGCGAGCGCATCGAGGTGGTGGTCGGCGACTTCGTCGTCCGCGTGCCGGACGGGTTCGACACCTCGACGCTGCGGCAGGTGATCGACGCGCTCACGGAGGAGGAGTCGTGATCCTGTCCACCACGCGTATCTTCGTCTGCCCGGAGCCGCAGGACATGCGGCGAGGGATCGGATCGTGGATGACCTCGCCGCGCTGATCCGACGCCTCGAAGAGATCGAGAAGAAGCAGGCCGCCCTGCAGGCCGAGCGGGACCACTACCGCGCGCTGTACCTCGAGATGCTCGAGCGCTGCCGCAAGAAGCCTACGGGACGCAAGCCGCTCCCCGACCACCTCCCCCGCGTCGACATCGAGGTGCTGCCCGAGGAGGTTCAGCGCGAGGGGCTCGACGCGTGCTGATGGGCGAGACGCCGGAGCTGCCGATCCCGCGCGGAATGGCAGGCCCGGGGATGCTGGCCGACACGCTCGTGAAGCAGTGGGACGACCACGCGCCGTTGAACATGGTCGGCGTCGAGCCCTGGGCCTGCCTCCGCGACCTCATGTGCCTGTTCCCGCGCTGGCCCAAGCACCAGGTCCTCGAGCTCGCTCCCGTCAACTGGGCCGCCACCGTCGCGCGCGAAGACGTTCAGGCCAAGCTCGCCGCAGACCCCTACCGCGCCCTCACCCTCGGCGACTGAGCCGGCCGCGTCTATCAGGCTCCGCCGGCTTGCGCCACGACGGGTGCGTGGAACGGATACGCGGCATTCGCCACCTGGTGCATTACGCGCTCGCGCTCCGCGAAGTCCCCTCGAGACCGACGCGCGCGTCGACCTCCTCGCGGAGCAGCCGAGCGATCGTGGCGATCCCCTCCGTCTTCCCGTTGCACTCCGGATCGGTCTCGCGCATCGTCGTCGTCATCGGTGCCTCGTCGGTCATGGGTCCAAGCAACTCCATGCTCCGATCGAGGTCACCGATACCTCAAGCCCTCCCGGCTACGCCGCCCGCCTCAGCTCCGAGCGCGCTCCAGACCCGCCCGACCGCGTTCGATGTCGGACAATTCGGTCAGCGTCCAGTCGTCGCCTGCGAGGCGAAAAATGCCCCGTCTGTCGATCGCCCAGAGAACCTTTCCCGTCGAAGACAGGTCCAGCAGATTGTCCGGCTCGCGCGCACAGCCGGTCTCAATCGGCGTCAGATTTTCGCCGTCGTAGGTATGGAGGGACGGACCGTTGAAACCGGGAAACTCCGCCGCGCCGATATAACGAACACGGTTGTGAATCGCGGTCATGTGCAGCGCGCGCTCTTCGTTTTGATAGATCCTCTCGAAGCCTGCGTCGAGCGTGCCGCGAAAGATCTCCGCGACGGGGTCATCGCCGCACAGAATGGCCTGATCGCCCTCCGATCCGCCCCTGACCAGCCGCGCGCCACTGGCAAGCCACAACTCGTCGCTCGCGTCTCCGCGCAATCGCACGACACGGCCCAGAGCGCCGAGCAGGTAGTGGTCACCTCCGACCGCGATGGCTTTGTAGAAATGCGGATATTTACGGATGTGCTCCACCCGCGGCTTCGTGGTCCGGGCCACGTATTCAGGGGTCGTTTCCTGGGCTTTGCGGGGTGGTGGCGCAGGCGGCGGAGGCGAGGTCACCGCCGCGATCCATTTGTCTGCCACGACATCGTAGAACCACATCTTTGAATTGTTGCACGACAGATAATATCTGTCGCCGATCCGGCTTATGTCGAAAAGAGAAATGCGATCCTCGGGCGGCGGCGCGCGTCCGACTTTCCGGGTTTTTCTGGATATCAAAAAAAGCTGGTCGCGCGACAATACCCACGCGGCGTGGGTGTCGAGATTGAACGTCCCCGAGTAGACGATGCCGACCCCCGGCGTGGCAAAGCTTTCTACCGCGAAGGTGTCGAACTCGACATAGTGGCAGCGCCACGACTTTTTCGTGTTTTCCTCCACATCGAATTCGTCTTCGCCCGCCAGGCGTTCACGTTCGGCACGCACGAAATCGTCGTCATCGAGGACGAAGGCAAGGTTGTCGCTGATCGGGATGGTAAACATCGGCGGATAGTCACCATGAACGCCCTCCCGGAAGTTGTCATATCACCCATACTGCGAAATACCGAGGGCTGCCGAGCGGGGTAGCCGAGGGAGAGTAGAGCCGGGGATGTGGGGGCGTGGGACGACCTCCGGGCGCGAGAGCCTGAGCCGGCCATCGGGCATAGACGCCCGAGATCCCAGTGTGTTACTTTATCAGGATCTCCTGACGAAGCCGTAGGTGGTCGAGGCACCTGAAGAAGGGAGCGCGCACACCTCGCGGGCCTCAGGGTTGGGTTGTCGAGACCTAGCCAGGAGGTTGCGAGGGATGCGCCATGCGAGAGTGATGTGCCGAACGCTCGGAGTCGAGGGAGCCGTGCTCGACGGCGTGGGCTGGGAGGCCGACGGCGCCACTTCGTGGCGCGGGTGCGGCCGACGAAGGCGGAATCCAGTCGATGCGCCGAGTGTGGTCGTCGGTGCCCGCGCTGGGGGGCTGGTGAAGGTCGGCGGCGGTGGCGCACGGTCAGCTTCGGCCTCGCGCGGGCGTACATCGGGGCAGAGGCGCCACGCGTGCGGTGTCCCTGGCACGGCGTTCATGTTCAGCGTGTCCCGTGGGCGCGGGCCCAGTCCAAGTTCACCCGCGTGTTCGAGGATCGGCTCGCGTGGCTGGCGGTGCGCACGGACAAGACGACGATTGCCGGTCTGCTGGGAGTCGCGTGGCGTACTGTGGGCGCAATCCTCGAGCGCGTCGCGGCGAGCATGCGGGAGGCCCGCGACCCGTTCGAGGGCGTCACCCGCATCGGCATCGACGAGGTCTCTTACCGGAAGGGACACCGCTACCTCACGGTCGTCGTCGACCACGACTCGGGCCGACTCTTGTGGGCGCACCAGGGCCACGACGAGAAGACGCTGCGGACGTTCTTCGACAAGCTCGGGGCGGAGCGGTCGGCGCGCATTCGCTTGGTCAGCGCAGACGGTGCCGCGTGGATCCACAACGTCGTGGCGGAGCGCTGCCCCAACGCCACGCTCTGCCTCGACCCGTTTCACATCGTGCAGTGGGCGACGCGAGCTCTGGATGAAGTCCGCCGCTCGGTCTGGAACGAGTTGCGGCGCGCCGGTCAGAAGGAACGAGCGAAGGCGCTCAAGGGGGCGCGCTGGGCCCTCTGGAAGAACCCCGAGGGCCTCACCAGTAGACAGCGGACCAAGCTGGCTGAGATCGAGCACGACAACAAGAAACTCTTCCGTGCCTATCTGCTCAAGGAGCATCTCCGCGAGGTCTTCAAACTCACCGCGAATCCCACGTACGCCAAAGAGTGCCTCGAACGCTGGCTCCACTGGGCCACCCACTCCCGGCTGCCCGCCTTCGTGAAAGTCGCCCGCGCGATCCGCCGACATCGTGCCGCGGTCTACAGCGTCCTCGAGTTCGGCCTCTCGAACGCGCGCATCGAAGCCGCCAACACCGAACTCCGCCTCATCACTCGGCTCGCCTTCGGCTTCCACTCCCACAAGCCGTTGATCGCTCTCGCCATGCTCAGGCTCGGCGGTCTCTGTCCCCCGCTCCCGAGCCTCTCCTGACCAACGTCTTCGTCAGGAGAGCCGGTTAACAGTACCCAGCCACTCTGCGCCCGACAAGACGCGAGTCCGGGCGCTCGGACACGTGCTGCGCAACGCCGTCGACCACGGCTTCGAGGCGGGGAGCGGCTCGGGCGGGGAAAGT
Source organism: Sandaracinaceae bacterium (assembly GCA_040218145.1). GTDB lineage: Bacteria > Myxococcota_A > Polyangia > Polyangiales > Sandaracinaceae > JAVJQK01. The sequence goes on from JAVJQK010000039.1 coordinate 52,510, forward strand.
CGGCGGCGAGCATCGTACGCGTCACGTCGGTTGCGACGGAGGGCACGTCATCTCAGGTCGCGCCCTCGGCGCGAGAAAGCGGCGACGCCTCGGCGCTGCGCAGCAGGGACGCCACCGTCCGCCGGAGCGCGCTAGCCGAGACCGGCTTGGCCAGGTAGGCGGCGGCGCCGAGTCGAGTCAGCTCATCGCGGCGGGTGGGATCCCAGTACCCCGAGATCACCACCATCAGCGGCGGCTCGGCGAGTCCTCCGAGGGTCTCGACCACGTCACGCCCGGTCAGCCCCGGCATGTCCAGGTCGAGCAGCAGCAGATCCGGCTTACGCTCCTCCGTCCGATAGATGCGCAGGGCGTGCTCTCCGTCGCGCGCGACGAGTACCTCATAGCCTGCGGCCCGGAGCAACCGCTCGAGGCTCCGGCGCACCAGTTCCTGATCGTCGGCGATGAGGACTCGCGCGCCCTGGGACGCGGCCATTCGCGAGGCGTTCTTCTTCTCCGGACTCTTCAGGCAGGCCGGCGGCTCGACCGCCGGGAGCACGATGCGGAATGCCGTGCCTCGGCCGGGCTCGCTGCTCACCTCGACGCAGCCGCCCATGCCGCGCACCAGTTCCGCCACCGTCGCGAGCCCGAGCCCGGTGCCGTGCCCGAGCGCCTTGGTGGTGAAGAACGGTTCGAAGGCGTGTTCGAGCGTCTCGGGCGGCATGCCCACGCCTGTGTCGTTCACCGAGATCACGGCCCGGTCCGCGACCTGGTGGGCGCGCATCACGACCGCACCACCGTCGGGCATCGCGTCGCGCGCGTTGAGGCAGAGGTTGAGCAGCACCTGATGCAACTCGGTCTGGCTGCCGAAGACGTGTAGCCCGTTCGCCGCCTCCACCTGGATGGGGTGCTCTGCTCTGAAGGTGCGGAGGCAGAGCCGGGCGACCTCCTCAAGGACCTCGGCCACCCGTACCGCCTCTCGCGGCGTCTCGCCGCGCCGGCCGAGCGTGGCCAGGGCGTGGGTCAGTTCGACTGCGCGCTCGAGGGCCAGGTCGAGGTCGGTCACGCACTCGCGCGCCTCGGCCGGGAGCGGCCCGAGGATCCCCTCCAGGTGCTCAAGCGTGGCCTGTGCCGCGCCGACCACGTTGTTGAAGTCGTGGGCGATGCCGGCGGCCATGCGCCCGATTGCCTCCATCTTCTGTCGCTCGCGCAGCTCGTGCTCGAGCGGATCCTCGCAGGTGAAGAGGAGCGTGATCTGCTGGCCCAGGTCCAAGCGGGTCCCCGGTGCCAGCGGCGCCCGGCTGACCACCATGCCATCCAACCAGGTCCCGTTGCGGCTCCCCAGGTCCTCGACCTCACAGGTCCCGTCCGGTAGCTCGACGATGCGCGCGTGCCGCCGGGAGATCGACGCGTCGAGCACCCGCACGTCGCACTCGGTGGCCCTCCCGATGACCGTCTCGGTGCCCAGCTCGAAGCGGCTCCCGCGGTTGGGTCCCCGCAGCACGACCAGCCGCGGTCGGCTCGAGGGAGCGCTGGGAGGGGACGTGCGAAAGGCCGGGAACTCGGCGGTGGTCTCGGAGAATGAGTCGCTCAAGGAACCTCAATCCCATCAACGGCGATCCCACAGCCGTTTGAAGCGGCGTCGGTCTCGCGTCGGGTAGCGCGCGTCAATGTGGTGATCCTCTGCGCGCCGGCTGAGAGATGCCCCATGAAAATGTGTCGGCGTCATGTCGGGGAAACCCGCATTACCTTCGGTCGAAGACCGTGGGGCGAAAGTCGTCATCACGTGTCCTTCTGGAACCTCGTTCAGGTGCCCGAGCAGTGGGCTGCCGCACGCGCTCGCGCGTATCAGGAGATGGGGCTGCCGGCCGAGCCCGGGCACGCGCTCGAGCGACTGCGTGACTGAGTTCGACGCTGCCCTGCACGACTTCCGCGCCGGTCTCCCTGACAACCGCTTCGCAAAGGTCGAGGCGGGCGCTCTGCGACTGTCGAAGCGCGACGCTCCGGGATCGGACGGCGCCGGCTCACGTGGTGCTCGACCGGCTCGCCGCCAGCTCGCGTGACGATGCTCGGGCGCGTCGTGAAGACCACCTTCATCCTCCGCTACATCCACGACGCCGCGGTGCGGGACCGAATCCACCTCCAGCTCAACCGGGCCGAGTCGCGGCATGCGCTCGCTCGGCGCCTCTTCTTCGCGAACCAGGGTTCGTTCCGGACCGGGGACTACGCCGAGATCATGAACAAGGTCAGCGCCCTGAGCGTGCTCTCGAACAGCGTTCTGCTCTGGAACACGAAGCAGCTCGAGCGCGTGGTCGGCGCGCTCGAGGGCGGCGACAGCAAGCCCGTGGATCGAGATGACCTCGCGCGCATCTCGCCCTTGCTCCACGCCCACGTGATCCCGAGTGGCACGTACCGGTTCGCCGACGTGTGACGACCGCCCCTTGACTCCGTACCTAGGTACGGAGTGCAAACTGAGGGCGTGACCGAACCGAGCACGCTGAAGATCGGGGAGCTGGCGCGCGCCGCTGATGTAGGGGTCGAGACGATTCGGTACTACGAGCGGCGCGGCCTTCTCGCTCAGCCCCCACGACGAACGTCTGGATACCGGCAGTACCCTCCGGGGGCCGTGCGGCGCGTGCGGTTCATCCGCCGCGCGCAGACCCTGGGCTTCACCCTCAAGGAGATCGAGGAGCTGCTCGCCCTTCGCGTCGACGACGACCGCTCGTGCGCAGACGTCCGCGCGCTCGCGCGGGCGAAGCTCGAGGATATCGAGCGGCGCGTGGCCGAGCTGCAGCAGATGGGGCGCGCGCTCGAGCGGGTCGCTCGCCGGTGTCGCGGGCGCGGCCCCACGAGCGAGTGCCCGATTCTCGAGGTTCTCGACGAAGAGGAGGTGGCCAATGCCGAAGGTTGAGCTCATCTACGACGCGGACTGCCCCAACGTGGCGGCGGCCCGCGAAGCGCTGACGCGCGGCTTCACCGACGCCGGTGTGACGCCGCGCTGGTCCGAGCACCTGTCGGCCGAGGGGCCGGCGTACGCGCGCGAGCTCGGCTCGCCGACTATCCTCGTCGACGAGAAGGATGTGAGCCCGGGCGCCGAGCCGAGTCCGGAGTCGTGTTGCCGTCTCTACGAGACGGGCGACGGTCGCCTCGTCGGCGTGCCGGAAGTCGACACGATCGCGCGAGCCATCGTGAACGCCGCTACCCATGATTCTCCCGACACAGCGGAAGCTTCGCCAGGTTGGCGGTCGAGCCTCGGCGCGCTCCCGGCGATGGGCGCTGCGTTTCTCCCGAAGGTGGCGTGCCCGGCGTGCTGGCCAGCGTACGCCGGAGTCCTTAGCGCGTTCGGGCTGACCCCTCTCATGCAGACCCGATGGCTGCTCCCGCTGACGGCGAGCTTTCTCGTCCTCGCCGTGGGCACGCTCGCGTTTCGCGCGCGCCGTCGGCGGGGCTACGGCCCGTTTGGGCTCGGCATCCTCGCCGCTGTCCTCGTGCTGGTCGGCAAGTTCGGGTTCGACAACGACTCCGCCATGTACGTCGGCGTCGCGTTCCTCGTCGGCGCGTCGCTCTGGAACGCCTGGCCACGACGAGAGGTTTCCTGTGCCGCCTGTGAACCGGCGGCAGCGAAGTGAAGAAGAGGAGAGAATCATGACGACAACGAGAACGATCGAAGTGTTCAGCGCCGGGTGCGCGATCTGCGAGGACACCATCGCGCTGGTGAACCAGCTCGCGTGCCCCTCGTGCGAGGTGAGCGTGCTGGACACGCGAGAGCCGAACGTGGCGGAGCGCGCCAAGCAGCTCGGTGTGAACGCGCTACCTGCCGTCGCCATCGACGGTGTGCTCGCCGACTGCTGCAAGAACGGCGGCATCGACGAGGCGTCCCTGCGGGACGCGGGCGTGGGAACGCCAATCACATGAGGGGCATCGCGACGCTGGCGTTATCGCTCCTCGCGCTCGTCGCGTGCGGCGAGCCGGGAGCGGTGGCCCCGACGAGCGCGGCGACCCCCTCCGAGGCTTCCGAGGCAGCGCCGGATCCGAGAGACGCAGTCGCACGGCTGAGCGTCGATGGCATGGTCTGCGAGGGCTGTGCGAACGCGGCGCGGGCGTGTCTCGAGGGCATCGAGGGCGTCCACTACGTGGATCTGAGCTTCGCCGACGCGCAAGCGACTGTGCGCTACGACCCGACGGTCGTGGAGCCCTCGGCGATGGTCGCCGCGCTCGCGGACGTCGACCGCGGCGAGGCGCCGCCGCTCCGCACGCAGGTGCTGGAAGCGCCGGAGGAACCCGAGGCTGCGGGCGGTGGAGACGGGCCGTGACGGGTCGCGTCCTCTCGGTGCTCGTCGCCGTGCGACGGAGCAGGGTCGATCGACGGTCTCCGGCGTCGTCCGCCGTCAGGGCGACTACGAGGTGCTGACCGCCTCCCGGCAGGGTCGGTGACGGCTCGCCGCGGTCATGGCTGCGTTGTTCGCTACCATTCGTCTGCAAGGACGCGGAGCGGAGCTGCCCGTCTCGTCGAGACCTAACTAACCCTTCGAGACGGCGGCAGATGCCGTCGCGCTCGATTCGCCGCCGTACGGATTTGTGAGCTTCCCGTCGCGCGTGAGGATCTCGGAGGCTACAGACGTCGCACGCGCCAGCGTCCGCCGTGCGACATCTCCCTGTGTTGCGGCTCGTCGAGCGCCCCCTGTTGGCGAACTGGTTCCTGGCCGTACGCGGGCGGACATCACGACCGTGCCCCCCCAGGGTCGATCACGCACTCCGACAGGCTCGGTCCGATAGCTTCGCAGCGCACCGTGTCGCCATCCTCCCCGATGCAGTCGGCGTCGGTATCGCAAGGATGGGTGCAGTACCCGGCGGGGTCGTCGTCAATCCGGCAGCGTTGGGACGACGAGGGGCAGCCGGGCCCGTTGCACCCGCGCGCCAACGGGAGCAGCTCACAGGCTTCGTGGCCGGGGGTGCTCGACTCACAAGCCTCGAGTGACGCCGCGTCGGGACAGCTGAGCGGCATGCGCTGGCAGATCGCCGGGTAGGTGCGCATCTCGTCGGACGTCGGAGGCAGCCGCGGATGCGGGCCCGCGTCCGAGACGTCGGGGGTGTCCGAGACGTGCGGCCGGCGCCCGCAGTCGGTGCAGTCCGTGCCGAGCGAGCACGACGCGGTCATCGCGCCTTCGCCGCCGTCATCGCATTCACCGTCGGCCGCAAACCGGCAGCTATCCTCACACATGGGTGTACCGCTTCCATCGCGACTGTCCGCGTCACAGGCAGTCATCGCGAGGGAGGCGAACGCGAGGAGGATCCAGAGAGTTGAGCTCATGAGGCTCGAGATGACGCCTGGGTCCTGGCCCTGCAACGACTCGAACATGACGGTGTATTGTGGCCGGACGGCCGTCGCCTGCGACCGACCGATCGCGGTCTGGTTGGCCGCGACGAGTATCCGCGCCATGCTCACCACGTGCGACCCAAGGACGCGGATTCCGCTGTGACCTACGACGCGATCGTTCGCGCGGCGCTCGATGTGTTGTCCGAGGGGGGCGACCTCGAGCAGCTCTCGCTGCGAAGAGTCGGCGCCCGGGCGGGGGTCAGCCTGGGCGCCATCCAATACTACTTTGTCAACAAAGACAGTTTGCTCGAGGCGTGTTTAGACGACTACTATGTTCGCCTGAGCGCGGAGGCGCGCGCGCTCGTCGCGGAGGCGCTGCGCGATCCGGCCTCGGGGATGGTGATCGAGCGAGCGGCTCGCCGGCTCTATCGGTTCGTGCGTCGCGAGGCGACCCTCACCCAGCTCCGGGTGAGCACCAACGCCCGGCGCGGCGAGCTTCACACCGAACGGCAGGCCGAGTACCTTGGCGCGCTCATCCAGGAGGCGGCGCAGAGCCTCATCCCGCGCGGGATGGACGAGGTCGACTTGCGCCTGACCATTCAGGGCATGGCCTCCATGATCGTGCGGCTGGCGTTGCTCTCCAACGCCGAAGTGGAGCAGCTCACCGGCCTCGACGAGACGGAGGCGCGGGCTCGCGTCGAGACATTCGTGGTCCGAGCGGCCCATCGCCTCGTGGGAGTGACGACGAGCGAAGGCCCGCCAGGTTGATTCCGCTCACACCGGGTCGACGCGCCCCTGCGCGGCGGCCAGAGAACCCGTTCCATGAACCCTCGTCGTGGCGCAGGCCGGCGGAGCCTGATAGGCGGGTGCGTGGAACCGATACGATCCGACCGTATCTTCTCAACGCGGTCCGCACCTACTGCGAGCGAGGAGAACCGTTCGCGATGGTCATCGACACGCGGGAGGCGCCGATGCCGGACGCGGCCACTCGGCGCGCCCTCGCTGGCCACATCAACCGGCTCGACGAGGCGTTCCCGGGGCGCATCCGGGGCTCTGCGATCGTGGCTTCGTCAGCCCTCGCGCGCGGCGTGCTGACCGCGGTGCAGTGGCTTCTCGTTCATGCCGCGCCTCAAGGACCTGAAGGACCAGCAACTCTACATGCTCGACCGCGAGCACGTCGCTGGCGACCTACGCAGCCTGTTCCGCAGCGCGATCGACGTCGAGTTCGTCCGTGAGCAGTGGGACCAGCTCGTGCGCGTGGCGTCCTCGCTTCGCGATCGGACGGCGCCGGCTCACGTGGTGCTCGACCGGCTCGCCGCCAGCTCGCGCTCGGACCGCCTCGCGAGGGCGCTGACCATGCTCGGTCGCGTCGTGAAGACCACCTTCATCCTCCGCTACATCCACGACGCCGCGGTGAGGGATCGAATCCACCTCCAGCTCAACCGAGCCGAGTCGCGACACGCGCTCGCTCGGCGCCTCTTCTTCGCCAACCAGGGTTCGTTCCGGACCGGGGACTACGCCGAGATCATGAACAAGGTCAGCGCCCTGAGCGTGCTCTCGAACAGCGTACTGCTCTGGAACACGAGGCAGCTCGAGCGCGTGGTCGGCGCGCTCGAGGAGGCCGACGGCAAGCCCGTGGATCGAGACGACCTCGCGCGCATCTCGCCCTTGCTTCACGCCCACGTGATCCCGAGCGGCACCTACCGATTCGCCGACGCGTGACGAGCAGCCCTTGACTCCGTACCTAGGTACGGAGTGCAGACTGAGGGCGTGACCGAAACGAGCACGCTGAAGATCGGGGAGCTGGCCCGCGCCGCGGACGTGGGCGTCGAGACGATCCGATACTACGAACGGCGCGGCCTGCTCGCTCAGCCCCCACGACGGACGTCCGGCTACCGGCAGTACCCCCCGCGGGCCGTGCGACGCGTGCGGTTCATCCGCCGCGCGCAAGCCCTCGGCTTCACGCTCAAGGAGATCGAGGATCTGCTCGCGCTTCGCGTCGACGACGACCGCTCGTGCGCAGACGTCCGCGCGCTCGCGCGGGCGAAGCTCGAGGACATCGAGCGGCGTGTCGCAGAGCTCCCGCAGGGCTGGCCGGAGGCATAGGACGCCAGGGCCAGGGCGGGAGCGACGAGCAGCACCCCCCTTCGTCGACGAGGTCGCGGACCCAATGTTGATCACAGCTCGAGCAGACGGAAGCCCTCCACGTCGACCGAGGCCGGCCCCGGGTCACCGGCTCGGGCTGCGGCGAGGATCTCGTCACCCCGCTCGGCCATCAGCGCGAGGGCGCTGCTGCTCGCCGCGACGACGCCCCCCGTCTCGTCGAGGAGAACGACAGGCTCCTCCTGTCGGTCGAGCAGCCCGACCAACGCCCGGCGCATCCGATCGCTCCCGTTCCTCGGCGTCGGAGCGGGCACCGCAGCGGCGTCGAGGATCTGGTTCAGGCTCGCGAGGACGTAGCCGAGCTCGCCGCTAGGCATGGGGCGGCATCGGCGGTGCGGGTCGCCGGAGCGGATGACCCGAACCACCGCCGAGAGCTCGACCAGGGGAGCGAGGAGCCTCGTACGGATCCGTCGTGCGGAGAGGACCACGCCGGCGAGACCGACGAGCGCGAGGAACGCGAGCGCCCACCGACCCGCCAGCCCGAGTCGCCGCGCATCCCCGTCGGCTCGCGCCATGGCTCCGCGGTTGACGTCGCCGAGCTCGGCGAGCGCGTCGGCCGCGCGAGCTCGCGCGGCCGAGTCGCCACCCAGAGCGCCCTCCGCGTTCGCGCGGATCACCCGCAGGAGCTCCGTCTCCTCGGGCTCGGTGACGTTCGACTCGGCGGAAGCCAGCGTTTCCATGAACTCCCGGCGCTGGGCCTCCGACGGCGTGGGAGCGACCAGCACCCGGAGCATCGCCTCGACGGCCTCCGCGCTGGCGACGTTCTCGTCGAGGATCCGCCCGATCGCCGGGCTCATCCGGTCGAGGAGCCCGATGCCGGCCAGGGCGGTCAACGCCTGAAGGCCGATCAGTACGGCGAGCAGGATCCGGAGCTGGCGTCCAATCTTCATGTCACCTTGCCACAGCAGTAGGCGCAGCGGTCCGCCGCGACGCGAGTCCCCGGAGGCACGCAGCACGTGCCGCCGCCAAGCTCCCACCCTCCGACGCAGATGGCGTCCGCGGCGCAGCAGGCCTCGTCGTAGCACGGGCCGTAGGCCGTAGGACGGCAGGAACTCTGGCACTCTCCCTCGCTGCACACGCTCCCCGCGCACTGCTCCGACCTCTCGCACCGGGCGCCGTCCGGCTGAGGCACGGCGCAGACATAGCCGCCGCGATCGGCGGGGCGACAGGCCTCGGCTCCGACGCACACCTCGCAGGAGAGCGCGGGTGATGTGATGCCGCATGCATCTCCGTCTCGGCCCGCGCGGCAACGACCCGCTCCATCGCAGCAGCCCCGGCAGGTATCCGGGTCGCACCCCCTGCAACCGGACCGGCCAGAGTTTCCGGAACTCGCACCGCAGACGGGTCTTTCACAGGCTGAGGTGTCGTAGCGGCAGTCGAGGCCACAAGCGAGCGTCCCGCCAATGAACCCGAGCTCGACGCAGTCGACCGGGAGGGAGGAGACACCGTCCCACTCCTCGGTGCTTCCGATGATATCGTCTCCGCAGACCGGCGCGAGGCAGGCGGCCTCGCACCCGGAGATCCTCCAGCTCGCGTTCGGTTGCCACGAGCTCCACCCCGAGACGACACTGGAATGGCAGTACGAAACGGACCGAGAGGATCTGCGGCCGGACTTCATGCCGGTGAAGATGGACGGCTTCGCCGACATCGTGGAGTTCAAGCTCCCGTGGCTCAAGGGCAAGCCCGTGGTGGGGCCGGCGACGCGCACGAAGCCCTCGGCCGAGGTCGACACGGCGCTCGCGCAGATCGACGAGTACGAGGAGTGGTGCGCGCAGGACGTCAACCGCCGCTGGCTCGAGGAGGAGAAGGGGATCCGGGTCCACGCGCCGATGACGTACCTCGTGATCGGGCACCAGAGCGAGTTCACGGCCGAGGACCGCCAGCGGTTCCGAAAGCGCCGAAACGCAATCATCGTTACCTACGATGAGTTCGTGGAGATGGCCCGGCACTGGTCGTGGGTTCAGTGAAATCGGCGGTCTCGGAGCCCGAAAAATAGGTCGCTAGAATTAGGGTTCTTGCAAGCTATTGGACCGATTCGGGGGGCAGGGCGATGCTCTCCTCATGCCCTCCACCGACGCTGAGCGGGCCTTCGTCGAAGCGCTCCTTCGAGGGGTTGTCGCCCTCGAACAATACGCCGAAGAGGCGGTCGAGGTCGCCCAGGAAGCGCTCGGAGCCGCGGGGGACCCGTCAGGAGCGGACCTCTTCTATGGAGGCGTCGAGTCGGCGTACGTGGAGGCGGGGTGCCTGGCGCAGGTGCGTACCGCGCTCGAGGGACAGATCGGTCGTGCCGCGCTCACACAGGCGCTCTCGGCCGCGCTGAGCTGGATGGATGCCGAGCGCATCGAGGCGCTATCGTCCGGTGCGGACGCAGTGTCCCGCGGTCGCGCGGAGGCGTTCGGTGACCTGATCACCGAGCTCGCCATTCTGCGAGACGCGGCCACGCGTTCGACGACGGTGGGCGCAGCGTGAGCGGCGGCGATGTCGCGACGTGGCTCGAGCGGATCGAGCTCGACCCGCCGCCGCTGGCTCCCCTGGCCGCGGTGCGGCCCGATCAGCACCCGGCATGGGTCTACCTCGCGTCGCTGTCGGAAGGCTCGCGACCGGCGATGCGGTCGGCGCTCGAGGCCGCCGCTGCGATCCTATCCGGTGGCGTGTTGGATGCAGGGCGATTCCCTTGGTCCGAGCTCCGCTATCCTCACCTCCAGTTGCTCCGCGCCAGGCTCGCCGAGAGGTATGCGCCCAAGACCACCAACCGCTACCTGAGTGCCGTCCGCGGCGTGCTCCGCGCAGCCTGGCGCCTCGGCTACATCGACACCGACACCCTGCACCGCGCCTGCGACGTCGCCGGCGTGCGCGGCAGTCGTCTACCGGCCGGGCGCGACGTGGCCATGCGCGAGCGCCAGCAGCTCTTCGACATCTGCGCCGTCGACCCCCATCCGGCGCGCGGTGCCCGCGACGCTGCGGCCCTCGCCCTGCTCGCGGGTACCGGAGTGCGACGCGGCGAAGCGGTGGCGCTCGACCTCGCCCACATCGATCTCGGCGACGGCGGCGTGCGCGTGCGCGGCAAAGGAGACAAGGAGCGGCGTGTCTACCTGGTCGACGGAGCACGGCGCGCGCTCGAGTGGTGGCTGAGTCTGCGGGGCTCCGATCCGGGCCCCGTTCTCTACCGGGTGCTCAAGGGCGGACACATCCGTCCGAAGCGTCTGAAGCCGGCCGCCATCGGCATCATCGTCGAACGCCGCGTGCGCGAGGCGGCGCTGTTGCGTCGGGCGACGCCGCACGACTTTCGGCGGACGTTCACGGGGGACCTGCTCGACGCGGGAGCAGACCTGGCCGCGGCCCAGGCGCTGCTCGGACATGCGTCACCAACCACGACGGCTCGCTACGACCGGCGTGGGGAGCGCGCTCGCCGTAAGGCGGCCGAGCTCGTGGCTGTCCCCTTTTCCGTGGCTCCCGACGTCGCGCCAGGGGGCGACGGGGAGTAAGCCACCCCACACAGGCGCTGGCGGGCATAGGCGCTGGCGGGTATAGATGCTGCGGCGAGGTCGCCGACCACACCTCGATGCGCTCGCTCATCTGCCACCACGACGCGGGCGGTGATACCTCAGGTCGTCGTCCTGGCTTGCCGCTTTTGGCCCTGGATCACGCAGGCTTTCAGGGCGCTGAATCCATCCGCGACCTCTGCCGCACGTCGTAGGCTGGCAAGGGCGCCTCTGCCGGCGTCGGCGACGGCGAACGACGCCTCATACTGTCGCCCAGTCTGGGTCGGGTCTGAGAATAGGCTCGCAACGCCGACAGCGAACACCACGTCCGAGAGGAGGGTTTTGTTGATCGAGGCGGGCTCGTCGAGTTGCTCCAGCTCCAACATCAGGGAAGTGAGACGCACGCCTCCACGGTAGGTTGCCACTCACGTTCTCTCCAGCTCCGAGTGGCGGGTTCGGACGGCGTCCTGGGCATTGGGGGACGACCAGAGGTCGTCGTCCCTCACCCACCGAGTCGATAGCTTCAGCTTCATCATCGAGAGCAGCCTATCGGCGAGCCATCCGCCGGTATTAAGCCGCGTGGTCGTCGTCGAGGTCCGAGACGCGGATAGGGCCGAGTTCAGCCGCAAGCCCCGGAGTGTCGATCCGGGGCCGGATCGCGAGCCAGTTCTTGGGAGCGAGCTCAAGAAGTATCCGGATGCGGGCTCCGGGGTGGGGCTACGGCCTAACGAGAGGGCTGAACGCAGTGAACTCCCCGAGCTTCGTGGAGGCTGGCGGTCCTGGGCCATTTATCGGTCGCCCGGCTCTTTCATCCCGTGCGAGTTGCTTGTTGAGCTTGAGTAGTCGGACGAGGATAGACTGCCTGGACCGTATCCCGTAGGCGCCCATGACGGCCTGGTCGAGGGCCTCCTGCGCATTGCGAAGAGGGTGCTCTCCCGACAGTTCGAGGCTGCGATAGAGTTTTCGTAGGGACCACCCCTTCGTGATGACCCACTCGCGTCGCACCGCGCGGAGTTCGCGGGCGGCCTTCGCGATGGCCCGGACCTCTGCCTTCGTGGGGCTTTGCGGCCAAGGGAAGGAGTCAAAGACGGTATTGCTCGTATAGCGAAAGCGTTCGGTAAGAGTGGAACATCGCTCGACAAACCACTCCCAGTGCACGCAGGATTGCAGGACACCGAACGAGTAGTCGTCCTCGAAGAGGAAGACTTGAAGCTGGTCGTTTGGTCGGATGGAGGCGTCCAGGAAGACAAAGACAGGGCGCTTGGTAACGCGTGCACATGCGATGTAGGATTTGGCCCTCGTAGCGGTGAGCCGGCCGATCAACTCGGGCCGTCCGCGCCAGAATCGCCACCAGCGTTTGGCCTGCGTCTGGCGCGGGCCCGTGTCCCTCCCTGTCTTCTCAAGCTCGGTTGCGGCCTTCGCCAGTACGTCGTCCATGACGCGCTCCTGGACGATGCGGAAGGCTTCCGGGTACTGCATCGCGTCCACGATGCTGTCGGATGCGTTGAGATCGATCGAGTAGCGCTGTGGAGTTCCGTGCCGCAGGATGTCGTCGCCGTTCATGTAGGGGTGGACGACCGTCGCGGATGCCCTGTCCGTCTTGCGAATCGCGTCCGCTTCTTCAGGGTCGAGTAGGAATCCGCTGTGTCCGTGCGTCTGCCCTTGAAAACAGGTGGGCGATGAGGCGTTGGCGTGGAGGGTCTGTGCTTTGGTGACATCGGCGCCGGGGGAAAGCGCCGCGTTGATCTTGGGGGGGGTGAAGACCTCCCATGGCCGCCCGGGGTCGTTTCCGATGAGGCGGAACAGGCGCTTCTTCGTTTTGGCACCGTCACCCTTGATCCAGTTGACGATCGAGACGTGCACCGCCGCCTCCCCGCTCCACGGCTGTGTCGAGACGGCCTCGGTGATCGTTCCTCCGTGGTTGACGATGTAGTCCAGGCTGCCTTCGCGCGAGTAGTTCTGCCGAATTGTGTTCGTGCCCACGAGCCCGGCACGCGCGCCCTCACTGAGTGCATCGTGGGCGCGCCGGAACCAGTACACGCAGTAGTCTGCGCGGCCCGAGACGTCAGGAAAGCGGTCTCGAATCTCGTCGACGTAGTCGGAGCCCATCTCCTGCCGCATCTTGTTCTTCGACTGGAAGGGCGGGTTGCCGATGATGGCGTCGGCGTCTGGCCATCCAATGAGGAGAGAGTCTCCGCACCGGATGTTGTCGTCGAGGTTGTCGAGAGGGAGCGCGTGCTCGAACTGGATCGTTTCCTGTGCTTCCTGCTTCTTCTGCTCGATGAGGGTCAGCTCCTTGGCCAGAATCAGCGTGACTCGTGCGAGTTCCACCGCGAAGGGCTCGACGTCGATGCCGTGGAACTGAGTTAACTGTATTGCGGTGCCCCGCAGGCGCTCCGCCTCTCTCTTCGAGAAGCCGGCGGCTACCTTGGCGATCAGTTTTGTCTCCAGCCGCTTCAGCTCGCGGTACGCTACGTAGAGGAAGTTCCCGCTTCCGCATGCTGGGTCGAGGACACGGAACTTCCGGAGCTCGCGACGAATTGCGCGTAGCTCTCGAAGGGTGTCGGCGGCCTCGATGCGTTCCCGCCATGGGCGCGTGATCGTCGGCTCGACGACCTTCTGGATGTCTGCTTCGCTTGTGAAGTGGGCCCCTCGCTTGTGCCGTACGTTCTCATCCATGCTCGACTGGAACAGCGTGCCGAAGATGGCCGGGTTGATCTCGGACCACCGATGGTCGTTGGCAGCCGCGTGCATGAGGTGCAGTTCGTCGCCCGAGAGTTCGATCGGCTCCACCTTGGCGAACAGGCCCCCGTTGAAGTGCCGGACGCCTTTGTAGAGTCCTCCTCGAGCTGCGTCCTTGCGGTTCATCTGGGAGAAGAGACCGCCGAGGGCGTCGTACGAAGAGATTCCCGACTTGATGCATCGATCCAGCAGATCTGTGAACAAGCCGCGGGGCAGTAGGTCTACATCCTCGGCGAACATGGCCAGGATGCACTGGAGGACGAACCGCTGCGCACGGTCGCGGTCTTCACCGCGTTCGCGCATCGCCCGAAAAACGGTCGCCATGGTGTCGGCGGCTTGGCTAGTGACGTCGACGAGGTTGTTGCGGAACTGGGGCTCGTGGGCTTCGGGGAAAAGGAACCGTAGTGCTGTCCATCGGCTCGGAAGCTCCGAGAGCGAGACCTTGTCCATCGGTTCGTATAGTTGCTGGTTGAAGTCGTAGATCCAGAAGTCATCGAAGTTGCAGAGGATGACGTACGGGGGGCGGTCTGGAACAAGGTGCATCCAGTACGCGAGCGCCTGGTCGTAGTGGTGCTCGAGCTTCTCTCCCCGCCGCTTCATCTCGACGAGGACTCGTCCCGGCCAGTGAAGGTCGAGGAAACGGGTGCCCTTCGTCTTCTTGGGGAGCCGGTCCTCGGGGATGGCGCCAGCTTCCCGTGTCCCGCCATGGCCCAAAGCCTGAAAGAGCCTGTCGAGATAGAGCTGCGCCTCGCCCTTCTCGTCTCCGCGAAGGTGGTCGCGCACGTACGACTGGAACAGCCGAAGGGACTGTTCGTGACTAGCGGCCGTCGTCATCGCATCGCCTCTTCATGTGCTCGGTGGTCCGGTGCGGAGTATCGCTCATCCGCACTCGGTTGAGGTCTCCATCCAACCGCTAGCCTAGCGCTGAACTCCACCTGATAGGCATCCTCTTCGGTTGGCGTCAGCGCAGCGTCGAGGTCGGGATGGGCGACGCCGTCGACCCGAAGCCATGCGACCCCGCCCTCCCACCGATGAACCATGCTCCCAGCGTACCTTGTCGGGCCCCGCGCGGACGCGCGGACGACTAAGGACAGCCGCCTGCCGGAGCGGCTTGCTCAGAAACCAGCACGTTGGAGACCCTGACCCGATGCCTACTTTCCGTCAGTTCGTCGGGGGCCGTGCGCGTCTGTCGGGTCATGAAACTGAAGTCCCTGCTGGTCGTTCCCGGTGAAAGTCCCTCGGCACGCTACTTCGTGCCCGGCGACCCTCCGCTGCGGAGTGTATCTCGTCTCCGGTGGGTTACCATGGGGTGTGCAAGAGCGGTTGCGAGTCCTGGGCCTCGCTCTCAAGTGACTCGGCGCGATCTGCGTCAGTCGGGCGGTCGCGGCACGTCGGTGTCCACATGAGCGACGAGCAGACCGAAGGTGGCTGGACCTATCAGAGCGAGAGCTGCTACGGCGCCTTCCCCGAGGGGCATGACCCACGAGCTTTCGTGCCGGACTTTCAGATGTGCTCGCGCGCCGAACTCAAGGCCACCTGCTTGCGGAGGAGGCTTGGGATCGGGGGGTGAGTCGCGCGATCTCGCCGTTCAAGTGGCGCGATCCGCGCGTTCAAGTTCGCGATCCCCCCGTTCAGGCCCCAGCGATCCCGGCGTTCAAGTCCGCGCGATCCTGGCGTTCGAGTCGGCGCGTGACCCGCAGCACGCTAGGCGGGTCCATCCCCGCGGGTGCGGGGGAGCCTGCTTGGCCGTGGCCGAGACCTCGTCGATGAGCGGTCCATCCCCGCGGGTGCGGGGGAGCCGTCACCGCCTCGAACGGCTGGCTCCGTGAAGCGGGTCCATCCCCGCGGGTGCGGGGGAGCCACTACAACACGGGCGGCGAGTGTGCCGGCGCGCACGACCCGGATGAGACGTCGCACACGGGTCCATCCCCGCGGGTGCGGGGGAGCCCACGACTTCGGCCTCGTGAAGTAGATGACCTCGGGTCCATCCCCGCGGGTGCGGGCGAGCCGCCTTGATGATGACCGGGATCCGCGGGTACGGGGGTCCATCCCCGGGTGCGGGGGAGCCGGTGTCAGCGGGAACGACCTGACCGGCGTCACGGGTCCATCCCCGCGGGTGCGGGGGAGCCATGGTCAAGGCGTGCGCCGTCGAGGCGAGCGACGGTCCATCCCCGCGGGTGCGGGGGAGCCCTGGTGCGGCCGGAGACGTTCGCGGAGGTCGACGGTCCATCCCCGCGGGTGCGGGGGAGCCGGCACTCGGACGCGTTAGCCACGCATCGTCCGGCGGTCCATCCCCGCGGGTGCGGGGGAGCCAAGTCGATGGGGGCGGGCCGTCCCGAGTCGTCCGGTCCATCCCCGCGGGTGCGGGGGAGCCCCCACCGCGCGCGCCGCCGCATCGCCAAGCTGCGGTCCATCCCCGCGGGTGCGGGGGAGCCTGAACATGAGCAACACGACTACCATCATCCTGAGGTCCATCCCCGCGGGTGCGGGGGAGCCCTCGACGGCACCCCCGTCGAGGGGGCATCTTTCGGTCCATCCCCGCGGGTGCGGGGGAGCCGCTCTTGCTCGCCCCGGATCCAAGCCTGGATCGGGTCCATCCCCGCGGGTGCGGAGGAGCCGATGAAGCGCAAGCGCTGGGCACGTCGGCCCGCGGTCCATCCCCGCGGGTGCGGGGGAGCCGTCAAGGCGTGTTTCCGCGCCGAGTACTGCCGCGGTCCATCCCCGCGGGTGCGGGGGAGCCATGAGTCGCTCGAGCGGGCTCGCGCCCGCCTCGGGTCCATCCCCGCGGGTGCGGGGGAGCCTCGGGCACGGTGAAGCCGCGCGCGTCGTCGTACGGTCCATCCCCGCGGGTGCGGGGGAGCCGAGGATCGCGACATTCAGGCGTACCGCATCAAGGGTCCATCCCCGCGGGTGCGGGGGAGCCCACGGCCTACCGAATGGCCGGGACCTGTGATCGGGTCCATCCCCGCGGGTGCGGGGGAGCCCCTGCGATGACCACGCCTGACGCCGGCACCGCGGGTCCATCCCCGCGGGTGCGGGGGAGCCGCGCGCCCGCTTCAAGACGCGCCCGGCACATACGGGTCCATCCCCGCGGGTGCGGGGGAGCCCTCTGGGACTTCATCCACTCCGTGCTCTTCAAGGGTCCATCCCCGCGGGTGCGGGGGAGCCGAGCGCGAGATCTCCACGCCCGACTGCACGAGGGGTCCATCCCCGCGGGTGCGGGGGAGCCGTTCCGTCCGGCCCCCACCCGGCTTCCGTCAGCGGTCCATCCCCGCGGGTGCGGGGGAGCCGGCCGGCGCTACAACCGCGACCGCGTCCGCTCGGGTCCATCCCCGCGGGTGCGGGGGAGCCGCTTGCTCGGCGTGCCGAAGTCGCGCCGGTAGGGG
>JAVJQK010000040.1 GCA_040218145.1 Sandaracinaceae bacterium
CCTCGTCTCTCGGGCGGGACGACCCGTCTCTCGGCCCGTGTCTCCTCGAAAATGCTGAAGCATTTCCTCGTCGCCCCGAACCGAGAACCGGGCCGTCGCGCTCCGAGATCCTTCGGGCTCGGTACTTCAACGGCCTGCTGACGTCGGCGCGGCGCTCGGCTCCGAGATTTCGTGACTCGACGACATCTCGTGGCGTCCGTCGCCGCGCGATCGACGGCGCGCGCGCGAGTGGGACTGGCACGTGCCGTGCGGGATGCCGGCGCGGAGGGCATCGGCGCCATTCGGCGCACGAGCGCGTCCCTCCTCCCTCGTCCACCACGTCTCGCTCGCAACTCGGGTTGCGGGCCCGGGAGCCGTCCATGATCGATCTGCTCGTCCTCCTCGTGTCCGTCGGACTCACCCTCGCTGCGGCCGCGCTCGTCGCGAGCTGGCGCGCATTGCGCCCTCGCGGAGACGACGGGCCGGAGCCCGAGGCGCTCCCGGCCATCGTCGTGGTGCGCCCGATCCGCGGCCTGGATCCCGGCCTGCCAGTCAACCTGCGCGTGGCGCTCGAGCAGCGCTATCCGGGTGAGATGGAGACGATCTTCGTGCTCGACGACGCGCGCGACCCCGCGTATCCGCTCGTGCGCCGCGCCGTGGAGGCGCACATGGAGCGCCCGGCGCGACCCGACCCGGCCACTCGCTCCACCTCGGCCCACGTCGTCCTGGCGGGTCCGCGGTCCTCGGGGCGCACCGGCAAGCTGCATGCGATGATCGAAGGGCTGCGCGCCGCGCGCGCGGACGCGCCCCTCGTCGCCTTCGCGGACTCGGACACGCGCCCCCCGGCCACCCTCCTCGCGAAGCTCGCTCACGCGGTCACGCGGGATCCCGAGGTCGGTGCCGCGTTCGCCCCGGCCGTGAGCGTCGCGCCGCCGAGCACCGCAGGTGACGTCGGCTACGGTCTCCTGCTCGATGGTCTCTACGGACCTCAGGCCGCCATCACGATGGCGCAAGAGGGATCGCTTCCGTTCATCATGGGGCAGACCATGGTCCTCAGACGACGCGCTCTCGAGGCAGCGGGCGGCCTGCGCGCCTCCACGGGGCAGCTCGTCGACGACATGCACATCGGCGCGGGGATCACCCGGGCGGGCTATCGCAATGTACTGGTCCCGAATCGGCTGCCGATCTGGAGTGAGGGCCTGTCCTGGCGGGCGTTCCACTCGCTCGCCCTCCGCTGGATGATCTACGGACGCACGGGCGTGCCGATGTGGCCCTTCAACGCACCGACGATCGCCTACCTGGGCGCTTTCCATCTCGCCGGGCTCGCAGCGATCGCCGCGCTGCTGAGCGGGGCCCATGCATCGGCCGCGTTCTTCGCGGCGGCCTCGCTCGCGGTGCCTGCGGCGCTCGGTGTCGTCCGTCGCCTTCAAGGCGCCGCGCCCGTCCCCTGGCGACTCGCTTGGGCGCTCCCCCTCACCCTCGCGCTCGCGCCCCTGGCGTTCCTTCGCGCCCAGCTGGCGAGGAGCGTCGAGTGGCGAGGGCGGCGCTATCGCCTGAGCCCGGATGGCCGCCTCCAGTCCCGGTTCGACGGAGGGCCGACGAGCGTCACCAGTCTCTCGGTGCCGTCGCTACCGCCCGAATAGTTGCCGCCAGCACCCGTCGCGGCCTGGAACGCGAGCCACGAGCGAGTCTCGTCGGCTCGCGTGCTCGCGTCTGGAGCGCGTGGAGCGCGTCACGCATCGAGGATTGCGAAATGCGAAACGGCGCCGTGCCGCAAACGACAGTTCTCGTTTCTCGGTATGGGTCGCATGACTGTTCGTGACCGACGGCATCGTCGCCGCGGCACACGAAAGGAAAGTTCATGTCTCGCATTCCGACCCCCGCCTCCATCGATGACTCGCCCGCCGGCTCGCGGGAGCTGCTCGAGGGCGTCCGGCAGCAGCTCGGCAGCGTCCCCAACCTCTTCCGGATCGTCGGCACGAGCCCCGCGGCGCTCGAGGGCTACCTCGGGCTGAACGGGGCGCTCTCCAAGGGCTCTCTGCCCGCGGCCACCCGCGAGCGGATCGCGCTCGCGGTCGCGGAGATCAACGGCTGCGGCTACTGCCTGGCCGCGCACACGTACCTCGGGTCTCGGTTCGCCAAGCTGAGCCCCGAGGAGATCGAGGCCAACCGACGCGGCGAGTCCGCGGACGCGAAGGCCGACGCGGCGGTGCGGTTCGCGGTCGAGATCGTGCGACAGCGCGGACAGGTGGACGCCAGCGCCGTCGAGCGTGCCCGGCGGGCCGGGTTCACGGACGCCGAGCTCGTCGAGATCATCGGGCACACCGCGCTGAACACGCTGACGAACTACGTGAACAGCGTGCTGGAGACGGCCATCGACTTCCCCGAGGTCACTCCGCTCGACGCCGGCTCCGCCGAGGAGCGCCGGGCGGTCTGACGACCCTTCACGGGCTGCGCCACGGTATCTCGTGGTTCTACGAGATCTCGTGGCGCAGCCGTTCAGGATCGTTCTGGTACAGCAATTAAAATTGGCATGGGCCGTGCGGAGGTCGTGCGACCGGTGCAGCGGGAGGGATTCGAAAGGACGACCGATGACTCAGATACCGAAACAGAAGCTCGTGCCTCCGTTCACCCGGGAGACGGCGCTCGCCAAGGTGAAGGCGGCGGAGGACGCCTGGAACTCCATGGACCCCGTTCGGGTGGCGCGCGCCTACACGAAGGACTCGGTCTGGCGAAACCGAGAAGAGTTCTTCGTCGGGCGAGCGGCGATCGAAGCGTTCCTCCGCCGCAAGTGGGAGAAGGAGACCGAGTATCGCCTGATGAAGGAGCTCTGGGCCTTCACCAACAATCGCATCTCGGTGCGATTCGAGTACGAGTGGCGCGACCCCGAGAGCGGCCAGTGGTACCGAACCCACGGCAACGAGCACTGGGAGTTCGACGACGAAGGCCTGATGTCGCGGCGCGACATGAGCGCCAACGACGTGCCCATCGACGAGTGGGAGCGACGCTACCGTTGAGTGAGCGTCGGCGCGGCCGCCCCTCTCCGTTCACCGGAGGGGGGCGGCGTTCTCGATCGGTCAGGGCGCCCGCTCGTAGCGGAGGTCGTACTGGATCGGGACAGGCAGCTGGGGCGACGTGATCCGCACTTGCATCCAGAGTGCGCCAGGCTCGAGCTCTGGCCGCAGCCAGCTCTCGCGCGTCCCGCGGTCGGTCTCGGAGCGCAGGTAGAGCCCGGACCCGCTTCGCTGCGCGCGGAAGCGGCTGACGTCGCCGTCGCTCCCGGTCACCCGCACCGCCGGGCCCTGCACGGACACGGCGGGTGAGGTCCACGCTCCGAGCCGGACGGCGACACGCTCGGCGCCTCGAGCCTGGATCTCCACGCTCTGCTCGGGCTGGACCGAACGACGGATCTCGGTCCGCGCGAAGCCTCGGATGAAGAAGTTGAGGCCCCTCACCGCCCGCTCGATGCCGCGCCGCAGGCTCTCGTGGCCCGAGGTCAGCCGATAGGTGCCGTCGAGGTCGCCGAGCTCACCGCTCGACGGTGGGGCTTGCGCCCGGCCAGACCAGGCCGTCCCCCCCAGCAGCATGAGCGCCGCGACCAGGGAGAGTCGTCTCGAGGTTCGCATGGGGTTCTCCTTCCGCGTACTGGCGTACGCTCGTCGCTGTCTCGGTTCTCTACGCAGCGCGCCGCCCGGTCGCCGAGGACGCGGGCGGCGCTCGCTCACTCGCTCGCGGTCACTCCTTCGTGCCCACCAGCTCCACCCGCGGTCCCCCCGGGATGCGGCACATCATGTGTGTCAGCCCCGTGGAGCCCAGTGACTCGGGCGCGAACTCGAGCTCCGCGCCCGGGTACTCGGAGATGCGACGCGAGAGCTCGCGCAGCCGATCCGGGGGCACACGGAGCGCCAGGTGGTGGAGCCCGACGTTCTTTCGACGATCGAACGGGGTGCAGGCCTTCGGGTCCTCGACCCGCCAGAGGGTGATCAGGGTCACCCCGTCCGACACGAACACCGCCGGGTAGTCGAGGCGCTCCGCCACGACGGAGAACCCCAGCACGCTGACGAAGAACGCCCGGGCACCATCCAGATCGCTCACGGTCAGGCCCACGTGGTGGACCCCCCGCGTGACCGCGCTCCGCTCCGTCTCATCTCCACCTCTGCTCGTCATGACGCCTCTCTTCCTTCATGAGTCGCGCTCAGCGCAGCTCGGGCCTCGGCCCAGCTGCCCACCAGCGCCTCGTTCCTGGACGGGGTCGGCGGGCCGAACCGGATCGGGACCACGCCCTCGAGCGTTCGGACTCGCTCCACGTGGATCCGCACGAAGCGCTCGGCTCCGTCGTAGGCCTCGAGGAGGGGATCCTCCCAGAGCACCACCGCGCGGCCCTCGATCTGGACCAGGTCCCCGCGGACGAAGTCGACGAAGAGGAGGCCCACGGGGGCGTGCCGGAGCAGATTGCCGATGGTGTTGTAGAGACGGTTCCCGCCGAAGTCGGGGAACAGCAGGGTCCGCTCGCTCTCCACGCGGACGAACCCGGGCGCGCCCCCACGATGGCTCGCGTCCACCCCGCGGCGCGGGTCGCCCGGAGAGCCGGGATAGGCCGACGCGATGAAGAACGCGTCCGCCCGAGACACCAGCTTCGCCGCCTCGGAGTCCAACCGGGCCGCCTCGTGGCGCGCCCGCGGGACGAGCGGGAGGTCGATCTCGGGGGCGAGCTCCATGGCGCGCACGCGGATGTGCTGAGGGCAGTTGCCGAAGGCCTGATCGACGCGGAGCTCGAAACCGTCTCCCGTCGCCGCGGTCACCCGACCGTTGACGCGATTCCTGCGGCGCGTCCGGAGATCGATCCCGAGGACGCCGAGACCGGCCCCCACGGCGAGGCGCTCCGCGAGGGGATCCCCCTCGACCGGGCGGGCGTTCACCGCGAGGTGTCGTTCGTCCCGGGCGGTGGCGAACCCCGGTCGGCCGAACAGGGCCGAGGCGGTGGGCGCCCCGTCGTCCGAGACGGACCCGACCACGAGCATCGGCTGGCTCGCGTAGAACTCGCGGTGCTGCGCGGGGAGCTCGGTGCGGATGAAGCGCGAGGCGTGCTGGTGCACCTGCTCTCGCACGCCCATGCGGCCTTGGGCTTCGAGCTCTCCATCATGAAAGGGCGTGTCGGTCATCGGTGGTTCCTTGGCAAAGGGGGGGCGGGTTCGAGGGGCGAGTGAGCGCGCAGCGCCGGAAGCGCGCGCAGCCGGGGGGCGGCGAGATCGAGGAAGGCGCGGACTCGCGGCGGCACGAGTCGCCGTGACGGGTGCACGAGGTGGACGGGGATCGGCGGCGGCTCGTGCGCGCCGAGCAAGCGGACCAGGCGGCCCGCCTCGAGATCGGTCGCGAGCTGGTACGAGAGCGCGCGGACCACACCTCGCCCGTCACGCGCGGCCGCGATCGCGACCTCGGCCCGATCGACGACCAGTCGAGGAGACAGCCGCACGACCTGGTCGCCGCGGAAGCGCCACTCGGGGATGCCCGTGTGGGACGAGAACCAGAGGACGGAGTGTCGGCCGAGCTCGGAGGGGGTGAGTGGAGCGCCGTGAGCCTCCACGTAGGCGGGACTCGCGGCGAGCTGCTCCCGCACCGCGCCGACCCGCGTGGCGCTCAGCGAGCTGTCCGCGAGCGACCCGACGCGGACCGCGACGTCGATCCCTTCTGCCACCAGGTCCACGAGCGCGTCGCTCATCGAGAGCTCCGCCGTGAGGGCGGGGTGACGCTCCAAGAGCTCGGTCACCAGCGGCGCCACGTGCATCCGGCCGAACACCTCTGGCGCGGTGACACGCAGCCGCCCTCGCGGGCGCTCCGGATCCATCGCCCGGTCGAGCGCCTCGTCGTACGCGGCGAGCAGCGCGCGCCCGCGCGCGGCCAGGGCCGCTCCCGCCTGGCTGGGCGCCGAGGCGCGCGTCGAGCGCTCGATCAGTCGCACGCCGGCGCGCTCCTCGAGCGCGGCGAGCGCTCGCGTCACCGCGGCGGGGGAGCGGTGGAGTCTCCGCGCCGCCGCGGCGAGCGAGCCGCCGTCGACCACGGCCATCAGCACCTCGAGCTCGTCCAGCCTGTCCATGGTCTCGGCTCGTGCGCTTCAGGCTCGCTCGAGGATCATCGCCGCCGCCTGCGCGCCCGCGGCGCAGATGCTCACCAGGCCGCGCTTGGCGTCCCGACGTCGCAGCTCGTTGGCGAGGGTGGTGACGATGCGAGCGCCCGTCGCCGCGAAGGGGTGCCCCACGCTCAGTGAGCTCCCGTTGACGTTGAGCTTCTCGAAGGACGGAGCGCCGATGGCCGGCTCCTTCCAGCCCTTCTCCCAGGCCGCGAGGTTGGCCGCGACCTGCCCCGCGAAGGCTTCGTGCATCTCGACGAGATCGAGATCGTCGAAGGTCAGCCCCTCCTGGCGAAGCAGTCGCGGCACGGCGACGCCCGGGCCCATCAGCAGGCCGTCGGCCGGGTCGATCCCCACGGTGAGCATCGCGCGGACGTACGCCAGGGGCTCGAAGCCTTCCTTCTCCGCCCGCGCCTCGCTCATCAGGAGCACCGCGGCCGCGCCGTCGGTGAGCGGGCTCGCGTTCCCGGCCGTGATCGAGCCCGAGCCGCTGCGGTCGAAGACGGCGGGCAGCTTCGCGAGCTTCTCCATCGAGGTGTCGGCGCGGATCAGCGCGTCCTCCTCGAGTCCCCCCAGGGGGCGGATCTGATCTCGAAGGTGCCCCTCGCGGGTGGCTCGCGCCGCGTTCATGTGGCTGCGGAACGCGATCTCGTCCTGCAGCGCGCGGGAGATCTCCCACGCCTTGACCGTGATCTCCGTGTGCTCGCCCATGGTCAGGCCGGTCGAGGGTTCCTGCACACCCGGGAGGGTCGGCAGGAGGTCCTTCGGGCGCACCTCGAGGAACTGCTTCAGCTTCTCGGGGAGCTTGGCGGCCTTGTTGGCGCCGCGGAACGCCTCGGCCATCGCCTCGCTGAAGAGCACCGGGGCGTGCGACATCGACTCGACGCCGCCCGCGATCGCCACCTCGGCCCGGCCGAGCGCGATCGCGTCGTGCGCGGCGGTGATGGCAGACGTGCCCGTGATGCAGTTGTCGGAGAGCGTCAGTGCGTACGTC
Source organism: Sandaracinaceae bacterium (assembly GCA_040218145.1). Lineage (GTDB taxonomy): Bacteria > Myxococcota_A > Polyangia > Polyangiales > Sandaracinaceae > JAVJQK01. The sequence goes on from JAVJQK010000040.1 coordinate 7,101, forward strand.
TCCGGCTGGAGCCGGCTCTCGAACACCACCTCGCGAGCGAGGTGAGGGACGCGAGGGTCGACTACGACGTTTCCGAAGTAGAGCTGATCGACCGTGCGAGGATCGATGCGCTGCTTCTCGATCAGCCCATCGACGGCGTGGGCGCCGAGGTGCACGGCGTCGAAATTCGAGAGGTGCTTGGCGGCCTTCGCGAACGGCGTACGTGCGCCGCCGACGACGACCACGCGTCGAGGGGTCTGAGTCATGTCTCTTCTTCTCCTGTGGAACGGGGTGCCGAGCGTTCGCCGCCTACTCGGCGGCGCTCAGCACCATCTCGCTGCGCATCGCCGTGACGGCCTCCTCGGTGGTCCACGTGGCGTTCGCGAGGAAGCGGAAGTTCGTGAGGGCCGCGGCGTAGCCATCGCCCTCTTCGACCTTGGCCGCGGCGGTGGCGTCCGTGACCACGGCGACCTCGAAGCCCTGCTCGAGGAGCTCCCGCAGGTGGGACTCGGTGCAGAGGTTCGCGCTCATGCCCGCGAGGATCACCTTGTCGATGTTCCGCTTCCGGAGCTGCAGGACGAGGTCGTTGCTCTCGGGCCCGTAGACCTTGTGCGGGCTCACGACGATCGTCTTCCCGTCGTCGATGAGCGGCTTGTAGCGCTCCAACCAATCGGCCCCCGACCCCTGCAGCCCCGCGGTCGTCAGCGCGTGGGGGCGGTCGAACATGTGGATGTCGTGCATGAGGGCCTCGAGCGCGCCCTCGAAGAACCAGCCGTGGTCGGTCGCGTAGTAGTAGTGGGGTGAGATGAAGACGGGCAGCTCAGCCGCCTTCGCGGCGACGAGGAGCTGCTCGATGTGTTCGACGGTTCCGTTCTCCACGACGCTGTCGCCGACGACGCCCCAAGCGACCCCGTCTGGGCTGAGAAAGTCGTTCTGCGGATCGGTGATGACGAGCGCGGTGCGCGAGAGATCGATGTCCATTCCCGGATTCGGTAGTGCCATGGTGGCCTCCTTTGTTGATCCGGGGACAGGGCAAGGCGCATGCCGTGCGTCGAGAGCGCGGTCCGAGCGCGAACGGAGCGCGCCCTCCACGAGATGTCGTCGGTTCACGACATCTCGTGGAGGGTGCGCTCGTGTTCCGCGTCGAGCGGGTAGGGGTTCGCGCGCTTCAGCCGGGCCGGCGCACCGAAGCGACGACGCGAGCGTCGTCGATGCGCCCGAGGGCTTCCGCGCAGACCTCGTGGGCCTCGTCGAGGCTCGCGACATCGACGGTCACGTCGTCGTCCTGCGAGTCGAGGCGGGCGACGCGTTTGGCCTGGAGGCGCTGTACGGTCTCATCGGAGATGTGAGCGCAGAGCACCACGCCGCGGCCGCGCGCGTAGCTGATGGCGTCGCCGAAGCGGTCGGCCACCTCTCTCCGCATCGTCTTGAGCCCGCGCATGTCGGCGAGCACGACGTGCATGCGTCCGCGGAACCGATCCGTCGCGGCCTCGTACTCTCTCGCCCAGGCCTCGATCGACGGCCCGTCGAAGAGCCCGGACATCGTCGTGTGGACGAGCCTACGGGAGACGTCGACCTCCACGGAGTGGCTGCTCATGGCTACAAGACTACCCCAGAACGCGGACGTCGTGAGACGGTTTTGCCCCACCGGGAGAAAGGCTCTCCCCTGGTCAACGTCGCTGGCAGGAAGCGCAGTAGTAGATGTGCCGGCCGCCGATCGGCTCGCGCGTGATGGGCGTCCCGCAGCGGCGGCACGGCTTGCCGGCGCGGCCGTAGACGTAGAAGCGCCGCTCGCTCCCGCGCGCCCGCTTCGCGCGGGCCGCCAGTCGGGGTGACAAGGTCACGCCCCGAGCGGCGTGGGCGCGGCGACAGATCTCGACGGTCGAGGCCGCCAGTCGGCGGATCTGGGCGGCCGCGAGGTCGCGGGGACGGGCGCGTGGGTGCGCTCTCGCGTCGAAGAGGATCTCGGCCCGGAGGTAGTTCCCCAGCCCCGCGAGGAACTCCTGATCGAGGTAGAGCCCGGCGAGCTGTCGCCCCGAGAAGAGGCTGTCCCGCAGCCGCTCCCGCACGATGACCGGGTCGAGCTCTCCCGCCGAGACGTCCGGGCCGAGCTTGGCGAGGTAGGGGTGCGCCTTCAGGTCGCGCGACTCCAGCACCACGATCTCGCTCGCGGAGTAGAGCCACGCGCTCTTCTCCGCCGCGTGGATCGCGAACCGGAGCGAGCGACTCGTGCGCGGAGTGCGGCCGCGGGCGGTGACGAACCATCGGCCATAGAGCTGGTTGTGCGTGTAGACGGTCAGTCCGATGTCGAACGCGGTGAGTATCGCCTTGCCGCGGTTCACCACGGACTCGACGCGGCGGCCGCTCAGCTCCTCCGCGTAGCCCTGCAGGTGAGGGAACGCGAAGAACACCTCCTCGGCGACCTGGCCGGCGACCGCCGCCGCGACGCGGTCCGCCGCGCGCCTCGTCTCCGGACCTTCGGGCATCGCCGACAGTCTGGGTTCGTTCTCGTGGCCGGGCCGCTCGAGGTTCGGGAATCGGTCGTGGTCTCGGAGGGTTGAGGACGCTGCGAGTCTGCTATCGTCGGGCCGCGTCGGACGGCGTGAGGGGGTCTGCGTGCGAGAGGAGAGAGGGTGAAGCGAAAGGTCTCGCTGGACGGTGCGGCGCCCCGCAGCGTCGGGACGCACGCGGTGGAGCCCTCGTCGGAGGTGCTCGAGCTCTTCTTCGACACCGGCCCGATCTTTCACGAGGTCGAGCTGCCGTCGCCGCTGCCCGATCTGATCAGCGGCTTCGTGATCGAGCAGAGCGAGGACGCGCGGGCGGGCGAGTCGGTGCGGCGGGCCGCGCCCGGCGAGGAGCCGGACGTGGAGATCTCCGCCGTCGAGCACCTCCCCGAGCTGGCCGGGCGCTGGCTGCCCTTCCCGTATCAGCTCTCGTGCCTGCACTGCGTGCAGGTCTACCTGGCGAGCGGCGAGCGGCCCGGGCAGTGGCGCGCGCTGCTCGCGATCGACACCAAGGCCTCGCCGGGGAGCCAGGGCGCGCATTTGGACCCGAAGGTGGACGGCGGCCGGCCCTTCCGCCCCCTCGAGAAGAACGAGCTGGGCGGCTTCCTCTCGCACCCCGTCACGCGCAACTTCATGCGCGAGCTCAGCAAGAAAGGCGTCGACCGCGCGCCCTTCAAGCTCGCGGCGCTGCTCGAGACGCTCGCGCCGCTCCTGCCGCGGCTGCGCTTCGCCGGGCTCGACGAGCTCTCCACGGTGCCGGTCTCCCTCGTGCTCGACTTCGGCAACTCGCGCTCCAACGCGGTGCTGGTGGAGAGCCACGCGGCGGGGGTGACGAGCGTGCCGCTCGAGCTGCGCGACGGGGCCAACCCCTTCCGCACGACGAACGAGACCTTCGGCTCGCGCATCACGTTCCTGCCGAACAGCTTCGACGACACGGAGCTCGACGTGGCGGTGGGCAAGAGCTTCCAGGTCCCGTCGCTCACGCGCATGGGCCGCGAGGCGCTCGACCGCGCGCTGGAGACGCCGCACCGCTACCAGTGCTCGCTCTCCGGGCCCAAGCGCTATCTCTGGGACGAGAAGCCCGCGGCCGAGCGCTGGCACTTCGCGCTGAAGCAGGGCGAAGAGTACCGGCCGGTGAGCGGGCGGCTGCTCAAGCACCTGCCGGACCACGGCGACGGGCTCGCGCTCCGGGAGGACGGGCCCTCGACTCCCGCCGACCCGCGCTACGCGCCGCGCGCGATGATGCTCTTCGCCTTCTGCGAGGTGCTCCAGCAGGCGTACGCGCAGATCAACGCGATGGGCTACCGCACGTTTCAGGGGCGCGAGGGGCTGCCGCGCGTCCTGAAGCACCTCGTGGTCACCTTCCCCTCCGCGATGCGCCCCGAGGAGATCGCGGTCTACGAGGGGCTGGTCCGGAACGCGGTGGTGCTGACCTGTCACTACCTCGACATCCGCGCCGAGGACCGGCCGAACTGGAACGCGCAGAGCCAGTCGTTCGATCGCTTCCTCGTGGTCGACGAGGCGATGGCCGCGCAGATGGTCTACGTCTACCAGGAGATCGTGCACAGCTTCTCCGGGTCGATGGAGGAGCTGGTCCGGATCTACGGCCAGAACGGCGACGCGCTCCGCGTCGCGTCGGTCGACATCGGCGGCGGCACCTCCGACGTGATGATCGCCGAGTACCGCGACCTGATGCCGGGCACGGGGACCGCGCTCTCGGTCAAGAAGCTCTTCCAGGACGGGATCTCGATCGCGGGCGACGACGTCTGCCGGGCGATCGTCGAGGACATCGTGCTCGACCAGATCCTCGCGCAGCTGCCGTCGAGCCAGTCGCGCCGCGAGCTGGGGCAGCTCCTGAGCGAGGGCGACGCGGGCTGGGGCGCGGAGTGGCGCACGCTCAAGGCGAAGCTGGTGCCCTACTTCTGGCTGCCGATCGCGCGCTGCTACTGGGCGCTCGCGGAGGGCTTCACCATCCCGGAGCACAACCCGGAGAAGCACTACACCTTGACCGAGGTGTGGCGCATCTTCGACCGCGCGCCGCCGGGCGGCGTGGTGCTCCAGGAGCTCGACCAGTTCCTGATGAAGGCGGTGCCCGGCTGGCCGGGGCTCATGAATCTCTCCTTCCGCTTCGAGAAGGAGGAGGTCATGCGCGCCGTGCGCGGCGTGCTGCGCGAGCCGCTCCGGAAGTACGCCGACATCATCGCGCAGTTCGACGTGGATCTCCTGATCCTGGCCGGCCGCACGAGCAAGCTCGAGCCGGTGCGCGGGCTCTTCGTCAGCGAGATGCCGGTGTCGCCGCCGCGCATCAAGACGATGGCCGACTACCGCGTGGGCGACTGGTATCCGTCGAAGTGGCGGAGCGCGGGGCGCATCAAGGACCCGAAGTCCACCGTCGCGGCGGGCGCGGCCATCCTGCACCTCGCGTCGCGCAACCAGCTTCCGGGGCTCCTGCTCGAGGGGCTCGAGGAGCTCCAGCAGCGGCCGATCTACGGGCTCTACCAGACGCACGAGCCGCACATCGCGCGCGTCAACGAGCTGTTCCGCGAGGGCGACACGAGCCCCGCGTTCCTCTACACGCGCGGCATGATGATCGGCTTCCGGAACGTCGACGCGCAGGAGATGGACGGCTCGCCGCTCTTCGAGGTCCTGCCCGCGAGCCCGCAGGTGGAGCAGGCGCTGCTCGAGGACCGCGTGAAGCTGAAGTTCGGCCTGAAGGACGGAGGGCAGATCGAGATCGCCAGCGTGGAGAGCCAGCGCCAGGCGTACTCCTTCACGCCCGAGGACTTCTGGCTGCGGCTCAAGACCGTCACCGTCGATCGCTACTGGCTCGACACCGGCGTGCTCACCGCGCCCTACCACGCGCGCAGCGAGGAAGAGGACGCGTGAGCGACCGGGCGAAGCGCGTGCTGGACGCGGTGGTCGCGGCGGTGGATCGCGAGGCGCTCTCCCGCGCGCTCGAGGGCGTCGCGCCTGCGGGGGCTTCGCAAGTCGCGACTCCCAGCGGGACGGGCGAGACGGCGGCCGCGGTGCTGCGCAAGATCGTGTTGAGCGACATCCTCGACGACTCGATCCTCGGCGCGCGGCCGGGCGAGACGTCGTACCCGCTGCGGGTCTTCTTCGGCACGCTCGGCGACTCGCTCGACCAGGACGACGCCTTCGCGCTCGCGAACGGGATCAACTTCTTCTTCCGCGTCGGCATGGACGAGGAGGCGAAGCTCGTGCTCGGCCTCGAGGTCAGCCGGCTCTACTACCGCTTCGCGGCGGCGCAGCTCGACGGGGAGCTGGTGCGCCCGCTGTCGCCGCTCCTGGCGCGGCTCATGAGCACCGAGCTGAGCACGGTGAGCTACGAGGCGATCGACGGCGCGAAGGTCTTCGACTCCTCGCTGCACGAGCGCGGGCTCGGCTCGAACGGGAGCAGCCCGAACATTCTCGCACCCAAGTCGTTTCTCTGTCGGGTGGTCAGCAATCAGCGAGTGCGCATCAAGGCGCAGGTCGCGACGTAGAGAGGGGGGCGCGTGGCCGAAGAGAACGACAGCTGGCTGCCGAACCTCGTCGGCGGGGTGAGCATCTGGAAGCTCGCGCCCGACCTGAACGAGGAGCAGTTCTTCGATGGGCGCCTGCTCGTGCCGGAGACCGAGGGCTCCGACAGCCTGCCCGCGCGGGTCGAGTGGGATCTGACCGGGCTCGTGCCCCTGGCCGAAGCCCGCGCCGAGTATCCGGCGCGCGTGGAGAAGGCGACCGAGGACTTCTTCGCGTGCCTCGAGCGCACGGCCGAGGTCTTCGAGAAGGGCGGCAGCGGCTACGACAAGTACAAGGAGGCGTTCACCGTCCCCGCGCTGTCTGCCGACGGAGGCGCTCACTACTTCTTCGACCCGGCGGCCGACCAGCTGAGGGTGATCAACTGGGGCGCGTCCCCGCGGAAGATCAAGCACGAGAAGGAGTACCTCTTCGGCTACGCGGAGTTCCGCGATCTGATCCGTCAGGCGCAGGAGCAGGCCGACCGGGGCGCGCTCCCGGAGTCCGCGCCCGCGCGCGCGGCCGTCGCGGGCGCGCTGGTCGGCGGCGAAGGCACGTCGTCGGAGGGCGGCGAGGACGCCCCGGCCGAAGGCGAAGAGGAGAAGAAGGACGACGAGGACGAAGAGAAGGAGGAAGCCGCGGGCGGTCGCCCCTGGTGGATGTGGGTCCTCGTCGCGGTGGGGGTGCTCTTCCTCCTGGGGCTGGCCTTCGCGGTGATGCGGGACTGTCAGGGTCAGGGCGCGACGGACGCCGCCGCAGACGGCGCGGTCGCGGGCGCCGACGCGGGCCTGACCGAGGAGCCCATCTACGGCGAGTCCACCGACGACGGCGGCCCCCCGGCCACCGACATGAGCGGCGACGGCGGCGCGTCGGACGGGCACGGCGGCGCGGCAGGAGACGAAGCCACCGGCGACGCCGCGGCCGGCGGCGCCGACGCGGGCACCGAAGGCGAGGGCGAGGGCGAAGGCGAGGGCGAAGGCGAAGGCGAAGGCGAAGGCGGCTCGGGTAGCGGCTCGGGCAGCGGCTCGGGCAGCGGCGAGGCGCCTCCCACCGACAGCGAGGGCGAGCCGATCTACGGCGAGTTCTCCGACCCGCAGGGCGGCTACCTCTACTGGGAGCCCGGCTACGGCCGCCCGCTCCCGAGCCGCAGCTACTACCACGCGGACGCCGTTCAGTGGCGCATCGTGGGCGGCACCGGGAAGGTCCGCGACTACGCCGGCGGAGGCCAGAACTTCCGCGTCTACCTGCGCCCCGGCGAGTCCTTCGACGGCGTGCGCGTCCAGTGGCGCGATCGCTCCGGCGCCTGGCACGACCACTGAGCGATGGCGGAGAGACCGTGATGAACGAAGACACGCTGCACACCATCCAGGAGGCCATCGAGAAGGCCCGCGCCGCCGCGCTCGCGGTGGACGGGGAGCCGCCGCCCGAGGCGCAGGCGCTGACCGATCTCGAGCTCCGCATGAAGAAGCTCCGACGCGCGTGGGGGCGGCCGCAGAGCCTCGGGTTCTTCGGGCCGTCTCAGGCGGGCAAGTCGTTCCTCGTCGGCGCGCTCCTCAGCCACGAGCTCGGCTCGCTGAAGGTCAAAGCCCGGGAGGGCGAGGTCGACTTCCTCCAGGACATCAACCCCGCCAAGGGGGTCGAGTCGACCGGCGTCGTCACCCGCTTCTCGAGCGCGGAGGGCCCCGGCCCGCTCACGCACGGCGACTTCCACTGCCGTGTGCTCAGCCTCGAGGTGATGCTCGAGTCGCTCGCCACGGGTTTCCTCGTCGAGTGCACCGCGCCCGCGGTCGACGCCGAGCGGGTCGAGCGCGCGCTCCGGGACGCGCGCCTCCAGTCGGGCCCGCCCGCGCCGCCGCTCTACCGCCGCGCGTGGGACGCGGTCTGGCACGATCTCCTCAAGAAGTACCAGGACCGCCACCCCTATCTGAACGAGCTGCGCCGTCACCCCGAGCTGCGCACCGAGGCGTGGAAGAAGGGCATCGGATCGGTCGCGGGGTGGAGCCACGTCTTCTCGCTCCTCTGGGGCGGCCGCGGCTACAGCCAGGACCTCGACCGGCTCGCCGACAAGCTCATCGAGGGGCTCGAGATCCTCGGCCACCCGGACACGGTCGAGGTCGACCTCGACTACGTGCGCGCGTCGAGCACCAACCCGAGCATCATCGACGCGGCCTGCCTCAACGCGATCGGCACGCCGCAGTCCACCATGCAGGTGTGGTCGGCCGAGCGCGAGGTCTCCATCGAGCCGAGCGTGCTCGCGGCGCTCGTGGCCGAGGTGCGCCTGCCGCTCCAGAAGGTCACGGGCTCGCTCCTCGAGAACACCGATCTGCTCGACTTCCCCGGCGGCCGCGCGCTCCGCGGCATCAACGGGTTCGAGCCGGGCGAGCTCAACACGGGCAACCTCGAGAACGCCATCGAGGTCTTCAAGCGCGGCAAGCTCACGTTCCTGTTCGAGCAGTTCTCGCTCGACCGCGAGATCACCGCGCTGGTGCTCGCGTCGCCCGGGCCGACCAAGCCCGAGGCGATCCAGATGCAGCACCAGGTCGAGCGCTGGCTGTCCATCCGCCACGGCTCGCCGACCCCGCTCGACCAGGAGGAGATCGAGCGGCCGAGCCTCTTCATGGCGTTGACCAAGTTCGACATGAGCCTGGGCGCGCTGCGGAGCGACAACGCGCGCGATCGCTGGGAGTCGCGGGTCGAGGAGGCGTGCGTCGAGTTCTGGGCGCGCTCGCACAACAGCTGGATCTACAACTGGGGCGAGAAGAACCGCGCCTTCGACAACATGTTCTGGATCCGGAACCCGTACGCGGACCAGATGAACACGCTCAAGCCCGGATCCGGCGACTTCGACGTGGTGAAGCGCGGCTATCACGAGTCGCGCGCCGTCAAGACGTTCGTCGCCCATCATGGCGACAAGTGGGCGGCGATGGAGGGCGAAGGCGACGACGGCCTGCCGCGCTCGGGGATCCCGCTGCTGGCGTCGCATCTGCGGGCGAAGCTCGCCGAGGACATCAAGAAGAAGGAGCTGACGGCCGAGCTGCGCGCCATCCACGGCGAGCTCGTCCAGGCGCTCGAGCTGCTGACCCCCTCGCGCGACGAGGAGGAGCAGCGGCAGCGCCTCGAGCACGCGGCGACGGCGCTGGTCAACGCGGTGCGCGCGGAGATGACCAAGCACTACTCGGGCGCCGTCTTCGGCGAGCTGGTGGAGCTGATCACCCTGCCGCACGACGAGCTGGAGCACGAGATCCGCGCCTTCTACAAGACGCTCGCGCCGATGTCGATCAAGGTCAGCGACAAGGTCAAGAAGCTGATGGTGCACGTGCTCAAGCACTGGTCGACGCGCGCCGTCGCCCGCTTCCGGAGCAGCGAGATCGATCTGCCCGCGGCCCTCGTCGAGCGCTACGTGCGCGAGGTCTGCACGAGCAAGATGCTCCTCCCCGTCCTGGGCAAGTCGATCTTCCCGTACTTCAACAAGAGCGACATCGACTTCTCCCTCGTCTCGATGATCATGCAGGTGAAGATCAGCGACGCGCTCCTGCATCTGTTTTCGGACCGGGGGCGGCGCACGCCGGAGATCCCGGTGCGCCTGAGCTACTCGGAGACGGCGGGCGATGGCGGCAGCGAGGACGCGGCCGAGGAGATCGACTGGGCGGACGTGGACTTCGAGGAGGAGCCCGGCCAGGCCGAGCCGGAGCACGTCGACATCGTCTTCGCCGGCAATGGCTTCTTCGAGCACTGGGCCGCCCAGCTGCCTCCGTTCTACGTGAAGAACGCGGGCGGCAAGGTGAAGAGCGCGATGGACGATCCGCGCGTGCAGCAGCTCGTCGCGGCGCTCGGCCAGGCCGAGTCCGTCCGGCTCTGAGGAGCGACGCGGCGCGTTTGCTGGCATCATGAGACGGTGCGCCGTGCCACCGCGCTGATCTGCCTCTTCGCTCCGGTCCAGCTCGGCTGCGGGCTGATGCTGGATCTCGAGCCGCCGGAGGAGGCGCCCGCCTTCGACGCGGGCGCGCTCGACGCGGGTGAGCGAGACGCGGGCCGACGCGACGCGGGGCCGGGCGACGCGGGCGAGTGCGTCCCGGACCGCGAGGTGTGCAACGAGCGCGACGACGACTGCGACGGTCTGACGGACGAGGACTTCGACCTCCGCGTCGATCCGCTCCACTGCGGCGGCTGTGATCGCGCCTGCCCCAGCGAAGGCGGCGCGGCCGGCTGTCAGGGCGGCGCGTGCTCGCTCGTCTGCGATCTCGGGCGCGCCGACTGCGACGGCGATCTCTCGAACGGCTGCGAGGCGGACCTGGCCGACGCCTCGACGTGCGGCGACTGCGACACCGCCTGCGCCCCGAGCGCGACGTGCGAGTCGGGGACCTGCGTCGTGCCCTGCCCGGCCGACCAGGTCTCCTGCGGCGGCGAGTGCGTGGACGTGGCCAGCGACGAGCGGCACTGCGGCGGATGCGGCGCGCCGTGCTTCTCGGACCCTCACGGCGCCATCCGCTGCGAGAGCGGGAGCTGCGTCGTGGACAGCTGCGGCGACTGGCACGACGACTGTAACCGCGACCCCTCCGACGGCTGCGAGACGTACATCCTGACCGACACCGACTGCGGCGCGTGCGGCGTCGCGTGCGGAGCGGGCGCGTTCTGCGCGGGCGGCGCCTGCGCGGCCACCTGAGAGACGTTCGCGCCGCCGCGCGGCCAAGCCGCTCCTCACCGCGTCGTCCGTGCTACGAAGGCCAGCACCTCCGCGATGCCGTACCTCCGCGCCCACGCTGCTCTGTGGATCCTGCTCGTCGTAGGCCACGCCGGCCCTGCCGCCGCGCAGGAGCCTTCGACGCAGGCGGCGGTCGAGGACGAGCCCGAGCGCACCGCGCCCGCTCGGCGCTCGACCGACGCCGTCCGCTGGCGCTGGCGCAGCTCCGACATCGGCGACTACGTGACCATCGGCATCGGCGCCGCGACCGCGGGCACGATGATCGGCATCGGCGCCTCGGGGGTCACCACGCCCTCGCGCGGCGGGATCCTCTTCGACGACGACGCGCGCGGCGCCATCCGCCTGGACGACGAGTTCGCGCGGCAGATCTCGCGCGACGTGTCGGACGGCTTCCTGACCCTCCTGACGAGCGCGCCGTTCCTCTTCGACGCGCTCGTGCTCGGCGCCTGGCAGCACGACGACCCGCAGATCGCGCTCGAGCTGATCCTCATCCACGCCGAGGTCATCGCCGTGACGCTCGCGCTCCAGACCACGGCGAACATCATCGCGAGCCGCGAGCGACCCTACGGGCAGACCTGCGGCGGGCCGTCCGCGGACGACCTCCCCGAGGAGAGCTTCTTCTGCAACTCGCCGGACCGCTTCTACAGCTTCTTCAGCGGGCACACCTCGCAGTCCTTCGCCTCCGCCGCGGTGGTCTGCTCGGCCCACATGAACATGCCGCTCCTCGGTGGCGGCGAGGTGGAGGCGGTGCCCTGCGTCACCGGGTTCGCGTTCGCGGCCGCGACCGGTCTGCTCCGGATGATGGGCGACCAGCACTACGCGACCGACGTCATCACGGGCGCGCTGGTCGGGACGGCGGTCGGCTTCCTTCTGCCGTGGGCGCTTCACTTCGCGCACGAGCGCCCGGAGGGGGAGGACGACTACGCGGCCCATGACGACGTGGCCTGGGCCCTGGTGCCGACCGGGAGCGGCGCGTCGGTGATCGGGTTCTGGTGATGCGCGCGCTGCTGTGTCTGCTGCTGCTGCTGGCGCCGGCCAGCGCGGCCGCCCAGAGCCTGCCCGGGCCGGTCCCACACGACCCGCCCGCGGAGCCGCCCGACGCGGAGGAGGCGGCGATCCCCTTCTGGGGCGAGGAGCGCGGCTTCATCAGCGGCACCCTCGACCTCGGGTTCCTGTTCCTGCAGCCCCGCTTCCACGCCGGCTACGGGGTCCCGCACGAGACCTGGCTCGGGCTCGAGATCGACCCGATCATCTCCGGCTCGGGCCTCGGCGCGTACGGCGGCCTGCGCGGCGCCGTCCCGTGGGGGGATCTCCGCGTCGGCGCGCGCTACCGCTTCAACTGGACCCGCTCGTTCCTCGAGGCGCTCGACGGCTACGACCACCTGCAGCTCCGCGACCGGACGGGGCCGAACGCCAACTACGTCTCGCTCGAGTCGCAGCTCAGCCTCGACGTCCCGGTCGAGAGCACCGCCTTCGCGGCCGAGGTGACCGTCACCTACGTGCTGCCCTTCGAGGAGGGCTACTACCTCTACGAAGACACCTTGCGTGTGATCACCGTCTCACCTGGGTGGGTGTGGAGCGTCGCGGCGGGGTGGCGCTTCCACTTCGGCGATGACGACGCCTTCAGCATCGAGCCGGGCGCGGAGGTCGTGCACCTCGTCGAGCGTGACGACTTCGTGCTTCGCGTCGGCTTGCGGGCCGCGATCCGCATGTGGCCCGACCTCTCGGTGCGCATGATCGCGATGCCCGCCGTGCTCAGCCCGGACAGCCTGGGCGGCGCAGGCGGGCACTCGTTCTTGCTCGGCATCCGCTACCGATGGGCCACCGACGCACCCCGCTTCGGCCCCGAGTGACCACCGGCCCCGGTTTGGCGATGCCCGCCGATGAGCGTATGTGAGTGCGGATGAGGCTGACCACGTTCTCCATCGTCGCGTCGCTGCTGCTGGCGAGCCCCGCGGTCGCGCAGGAGGAGGCGCCCGACATCTCGCCCGAGACGGCGGCCGAGATCACGCGGCTCGAGGGAGAGCTCGAGAGCGCCGAGGGCCGCTCGGCCGCGTTCGGCGCGCTCACCATCGGCGGCACGACGCTGCTCATCGGCGGCGTGGTCGCGATGGTGGTGGTCGCGGCGATCGACCCGATGGGCTGCACCGGCATGGACGACTGCATCAAGCCGGTCGAGGACTTCGCGGTGGGGATCACCCTCATGGCGACGGGCGCGGTCTCGATCGTGGTCGGCGGCATCCTGTGGGGCAGCGCGGACATCGAGGCGGACACGCTGCGCGGCCGCATCCGGACCCTGCGTGAGTTCGAGCCTACGGTGGAGTTCGGTCCCCAGGGCTTCCGCGTCGGGCTCGTGCATCGCTTCTGAGCGCGCGGCCCGGCGCGGTAGGATGCGCCATGCGGGACGCGATCGACCGCCCGAGGCGAGGGCTCTTCGACGTCTCCTCGCACCTCGCGAGCTTCGTGACGACGACCTACGACGTCGATCCGTCCGCGCTGTCCGCCGCCCTGCCCGAGGGCTTCGAGCCCGACGTCTTCACCCTCGACGATGGCCGCGCGCGCGCCTTCGTCTCGGCGGTGTCCTTCCTGAACACCGACTTCCACGTGGGCTTCGCCCCGTTCGTGAAGCTCCAGACGACCCAGACCAACTACCGCGCCTACGTCCGCCGCGGGGCCGAGCGCGCGGCGTGGTTCTTCGGGACCAGCCTGGGCACCCGCCTCGGCCTGATCGTGCCGCGCCTGATCTGGCGGCTCCCGTGGGCCTACGCGGGAGGCACGCGAGAGGCGTCATGGGGCGAGAACGGGCTCGAGTCCCTCCGCTGGGATCTGCGCGGCGAGCTCGGCGAGGAGCGGCTCGTGCTCGAGGGCACGGGGCAGCCGATGGGCCGCCTCGACGGATTTCGGGACGAAGCGATGACACACGCCGTGTTGACGAATCCCATGGTCGGGTACCTGCGGCGGCGGACCAGCGGACGGGTCGTGACCTATGCGGTGTGGCACGCGCCCCTCGCGCTCGAGCGGGCCCACGCCGAGGAGGCGCGCTTCGGCTTCTTCGAGCGTCTCGGCCTGGTCGCGCCCGGCGCGCGCCCCCACTCCGTGCTCGTCCAGCGCCTGACGCACTATCTCGTGTTCCTCCCACCGCGCGCGCTCGACCGAGCCCCTCGCGCAGACCGCGCGGCGGGGGGCTGACGCGCAGGTGGAGGTCGATGACTCGAGGGCGAGGTCGGCGGCGCGGCGCGCGTCGGCGGCGCTGCCGTGGATCGCCTGGGTCGGGCTGAGCGCCGTCTTGCTCGGCCCCTCCGTGCTCGGGCGCCCGACCCTCGGCGTGGCCGACAACGGCGACTACTGGCGCGTGCTGCTTCCCGCTGGCCTCGACTACGCGGCGCCGAGAGAGCGGAGTCTGCAGCGCTTCGTGGAGCCGCGCTGGGCGCTCCGGGCCCCGGCCGAGGAGGGGTGGCTGTCGAGCGCCTCCGTGGTCGCCTGGACGGCGCGGCTGCCGTCGGCCGCGCTCGGCGTCGACCTGTTCCTCTGGCAGCTGACGGCGCTCTATCTCGCGCTGCTCGGCGTCATGCTCGCGCTCGCGCAGCGCGCGGAGGTGCCCGACGCGTGGCTCACCCTGGGCGTCGTCGTGTTCGCGGACCCGGAGGTCGCGCTGCACCTCGCGAGCTTCTATGCGGTGGGACCCGCGCTGCTGGCCGTGCTCGGCGCCGCGTGGCTCGCGCTGGCCCGGCGGCCCCTCACGGGATGGCGCGCGCTCACGCCCCTGTGCGCGCTCGCGATCTTCGGGGCGTTCTCACAGCAGAGCCAGGTGCTGCTCCCGGTGGCCATGCTCCCGCTCGCCCTTCGGTCGAGCTCGGGGCGCGGGCGAGTCGCCCGTGCGGCGCTGCTCGTCACGGTGACGCTCCTCGCGTCGCTCCACTACTTCGCGGGCACCGGCCATCGATTCCCCGCGATCAACGACTACCACGCGGTCTTCCTCGGCCCGGCGCGTCTGTCCGACTCGCCGCCCGAGGCGCTGTCCGAGCTGGGCATCTCGGCCCGCTTCGTCGACCACGCGGGCGTGCCGTACTTCAGGACCGACGTCCCGCCCGCGCTCGAGAGAGAGCTCGCCGAGGTCAGCCGCGCCGATCTCGTCGGCTGGTACCTGAGCCACCCCTCCTCGGCCCTTCGCGCGCTCGACCGAGCCCGGCGCGCCCTGTCCGATCCGCGGCCGCTCTGGCTCGGGAGCCACGGCTACACGGCGGAAGGCTCGCCGAGCGGCACCTGGGATCCGCCCGTCCGTCCGCGCGCCCTCCGCGTGATCACGCTTCATCGAGCGTGGCCATGGGGCGGGCTGATCTGGCTGGTCGCGATGGCGTGGCTGCTGTGGCGTGGCCGCCGAGAGGTCCGTCTGGCCGTCGGGATCCTGTTGTCGACGGTGGGGCTGGGGATCGCGGTCGCGATCCTGGGCGATGGGACCTTCTCGCTTCGCCGCCACCTGCTCGTCGCGGGGCTCGCGTGGGATCTGAGCTTCGCGCTCGCGTCGTGGCAGCTCGTGCTGGCGGCTGGAGCCGCCACCCGCGCGCGATGGGGTGGCGTCTGGAGTCGCCGCTCTCGCTCTTCCGCTTCGTGAAGGGGGCTTGGCACGGAGCGTGATGAGCTCCCGGGTCATGCTGTTCCATCACGACTCCGAAGACGCGCCCACGTTGGTCCTCTCCCGCGACGAAGTGGCCCTCGAGGACGTGACGCTCGAGGCTGGCCCGCCCGCGCTGCCGTTCCCGCTCCTCCGCCGCAAGGACGACAGCCCGGTCTTCGAGCTGCTGGCCGCGAACCGCACCGACCGGCCGCGCTACCTGGCCCTCCGCTGAGCCCGTCGCGGCGCCCGTTCGCGGCGCGCGGGTGGAATGTCGGCCTGGGTTTCGACGTACACTCGGGGCGTGATGGCCCGACCTCAGCCCGACTTCGACCATGAGACCGAGGCGCTGATCGAGCCCGCGGGGCTCGGCTTCGACGGGCCGGCGCCCAGCATCGACGAGCTCCTGGCCGAGGAGAACGTCGAGGGGCTGATGGAGCTCGCCGCCGCGCACCGGGTCGGCACGCCGTACGTGGAGGAGAGCCTCTTCGACGCGCTCCAGTGCTACGAGGCCGCCTCCCGGGTGGGCAGCGCGGAGGCCGAGTACCACGTGGGTCGCGCCTACTTCGGGGGCGTCGGCATCGCGCGAGATCAGGCAGAGGGCGCCAAGCGCATCCGCTCCGCGGCCCAGCGCGGCGATCTTCGCGCCAAGGTGTTCGTGGCCAACCTCTACGAGATGGGCGTGGTCTACGCGACCGACGCGTCCAAGGCCGACGTCTGGTACCGCAACGTCGCGCGCGCGGCCGGGATCGACGCCGACCCCGAGTCCGAGGCCTACGAGCTGCAGATGGCCGAGCTCGGCTGCGTCCGCTTCTGCCTGACCCTCGTGGCCGACGAGGCGCTGCCCAAGAAGGACCGCGCCTTCTACCTCAAGAAGGCCAAGGCGATGGGCTACGCGCACAAGCTCGCCCAGGTCAGGGCCGAGAAGGCGAGCGCGGCCGAGAGCAGCGCGGCCAAGGCCAGCGCAGAGGGCGCCGACGCAGCGCCGCCCCCGCCCGAGGCGTCGGCCGAGCCCGAGCGGAAGGCCGAGCCCGAGTCGGAGTCGGGACCCGAGGACGAGCGCGACGTGCTCCTCGGCGAGCGCTGGACCTTCAGCTGGGGCGCGCTCGCGTTCGTCTGGGCCAGCGCCTTCGCCAGCGCCTCGGTCGTCGCGGGGTGGCTCGCCTGGGAGGGCTCCCTCGCGCTGGCGCGGAGCGGCCGCGCGCTGCCCGAGGTGGACGGGCGGCACTGGCTCCTCTACGTGGCCACGCTGGTGGTCTTCGGGGTGCTCCCCGCCGCGGCGGCCTACCGCGCGCGCGTGCTGGCCAGCGCCGCCGTCGTCGGGGCGGCCCTGGCGGGCGGGGGATGGGCGCTCTTCGAGGCGCAGCCGCTGCTCTGGGACCGGGTGGCGCAGGCGACGGCGGGGGGCCTCGGGGGCTTCCTCCTCGTGCTCCTCTTCCTCGGCCTGCTCGGCGGGACGCGCGCCCGTGTGCGACCCCCTACTTGAGAGGGCGGACGTGATAGTCTCGGCCTCCCTCCGGGAGCCGCCCACTGTCTCGTCGCCGCCACTTCTGGACCCTCAGCGAGGCCAACCAGCCAGCGCGTGACCCGCACGACGTCCGCGGGTTGACCGCGGCGGAGATCTCCGTCCTCTTCCAGCCCATCGTCGATCTGACGACCCGCCGGATCTGGGCCGTGGAGGGCCTGGCGCGCTGCACCCGTCCGCACTTCGCGGATCCGCAGGCGCTCTTCCGGGCGGCGGTCGAGCAGGGGGCCACGGGGCGGCTGGGCCGGCTGATCCGCGAGGTCGCGTTCGAGCGCTGCGGCGGCCACCGCGTGTTCGTCAACGTGCACCCGCACGAGCTCAGCTCGCGCTGGCTCGTGCGCACCGACGATCCCATCGGGTTCCACGACGGCGGCGTGTTCCTGGAGATCACCGAGACCGCGGCCTTCGAGTTCTTCGACCTGTGCAAGAGCGTGCTGCGCGAGGTGTGCAACCGCACCAACGCCCACCTGGTCCTCGACGACCTCGGCGCGGGTCACTCGAACCTCGTCCGCTTCCTCGACCTCGAGCCGGACATCGTGAAGCTCGACCGGGCGCTCGTGACGAACATCCACCTCGATCCGCGTCGGCAGAAGATGCTGCGCCACCTGACGGCGCTCTGCACCGATCTGGGCGCGCACGTGGTCGCGGAGGGCATCGAGCAACTCGAGGAGCTGAGCGCGGTGGTGGACGCTGGCGTCCACTATGGGCAAGGCTATCTCTTCGCGCGTCCGGCGTATCCGATTCCGCCTGCGCCCTGGCCGGACGGCGCCGCATCACGATGAGGATCGACGAGACGCGATGACCGCGGCGAGCTCCGACGAACGCGCGCCGGGCGAAGGCTTCCTGGTCCTCTGGGTCGGGGGCGCGAGCCCGGAGGAGGGTGCCGTCCAGGCCTCGCTGAAGGAGGCGGGCGTGCGGGTGGAGCTGTCCCCGCTCGACGGCCTGGCGGGTCGCGTCGCGCATCGCGCGCCGGATCTCGTGGTGCTCGCCGGCCTCGCCGGGTCGGCGCCCGAGGGGCCGCTCGAGCAGCTCCGGGGCAGCCCGCTCGGCGCGGCCACCGCGGTCGCGGCGATCGGCCCCGCGCAGAAGGCGAGCCCCAAGCCGCGCGCGCGCTATGGCCTCGTGGTCCGCATGAGCGAGGAGACGCCCGCCGAGCAGCTCGCGGAGCAGCTCGGCGTCCTGCTCCGCGGCCTGAGCCGTCGGCCCGCGCGCTGGAAGAACCGCGTGGAGCTGGTCCGCGTGCCCGAGCTCGCCGAGCGCTACGCCGGGGGAGGGCGGGCCGGGCTGCTCATCGCGCAGGGCTCCGGCGCGCTGGCGATCGACGCCGCGGGCGAGGTCGCCCCTGCGCCGGGCACCATGGTGGCCGCCCTGAGCGGCACGCCGACGCTCGAGATGATCTTCGCCGAGCGCGCGCCGGGCCGGGTCGTCGTGCTCGACCGCGCTCCCAGTCACCGCGAAGAGACCGCGCCCGCCATCCGCGGCACGCGCCTCGTGGTGATCGACCCGGAGGAGGCCCGCGGCGCGCAGATGGCGTCGCGGCTCGCCGAGGCGGGGGCAGAGACGCGCTCCGTCGTCGTGGACGAGGCGTCGATCCAGGCGAGCCGCGCGCTCGATCCGAGCCTGGTGATCGTGGCCGCGGAGGCGCTCGTCGAGCCGGGCTGCAGCCCGCTGTGGGAAGACATCCGCCTGTCGAGCGCGCCGCTGCTCGTGCTCGGTGAGGCCTTCCTCGCGCACGCCGGGACGGAGAGCCTCTTCGGGCTGGTGGCGAGCCTCTGCATGAGTGAGCTGACCCTGCGCAAGAAGCTCCGGCATGAGGAGGCGGTCGCCGAGCGCCTCGAGACGCTCGGCACCGCGCGCTGGCTCAAGCTCCTCGGGAAGTGTGGCCACCCCGTCAGCTTCCGTGTCTTCGCCGCGGCGGGCCGAGGGCGGGTCGATCTCTCGGACGGCAAGATCCGGGGCGCGTCGTTCCACCCCGCGGCGCGCGGGAAAACCATCGAGGGGCGCGCCGCGATCCAGACCCTGCTCGGGCTCCCGTTCGGCCGCGTGCTCGCGGGCCCGCCCGACGCGCTGGGTCGACTCGACGGCGTCCGCCGCGCGCGACGACACCCGAGCATCGTGGGCAAGATCACGACGACCCCGAGCGACGGAGTGAGGCGTCGCGGCCTCGTCCGGGACGAGGTGGTCGTCAAGCGCACGGACGCGACCGGGCTGCGTCGCCCGGTGGCGATCCCGAAGCCGGTCGCGCCCGCGCCGGAGTCGAACTGGTTGGACGACGACGACGACGAGCCGACGCGCTCGTACGAGCCGTCGGCGGTGGAGAAGCTGAGGGAGCAGCTGCGGCTGACCGAAGAGGAGGCAGCCGGGCTGGCCCAGGCCGCACCGCGCGGCTCGGCGCCGAAGAAGTCCGCTTCCGCTTCCGAGTCCGCTTCCGCCTCCGAGTCCGCTTCCGAGTCCGCTTCCGCTGCCGCTTCCGAGTCCGCTTCCGAGTCCGCTTCCGCGTCCGCTTCCGAGTCCGCTTCCGAGTCCGCTTCCGCGTCCGCTTCCGAGTCCGCTTCCGCGTCCGCTTCCGCTTCCGAGTCCGCTCCCGCTTCCGCGTCCCGGTCGGACGCCGAGTCCGCGGCGGGCGTCGAGTCCGCTTCCAGGGCGGCTTCCGCTTCCGACCGGGGGGCGTCCGGGACCCGGCGATCGGCGGGGGCCGGGGCCGGGGGTGAGCTGGGAGAGGCTTCGCGAGGCGCCGAGCCGGTGCTCGAGGCGAATCCGCTCGTCGACGCGAAGCGGGGCGGCGACGGGGAGGTCGCGGGCGCGGCGCCGCCGGAGCGTCGCGGCGCGACGAGCGTGGCCCTGGCCCTCGGGGCCGCCGCCGCCATCGCGCTCGGCGGCTTCGCGGCCTGGCGCCTGGCGGAGGAGGAGCCAGAGCGAGACCCGGCGGCGCTCGCCAACGCCTCGATCGCTCCCGCCTCGACCGCTCCCGCCTCGACCGCTCCCGTCTCCTCCACCCCCAGCTCCGGCTCCGTCCCCGCGGAGCCTCGCCCAGAGGCGGAACCGGAGGCGACGCCGGCCCTCGCGGCGGAGACCGACTTCGAAGCGGGAACGGAAGCCGAAGCGGACCCCGAAGCCGACGTCCACGCGGAGGCGGAAGCGGCTGCCGACTCGGAGGCGGAAGCGGACGCGGACGCGGACGCGGAATCGGCAGCGGAGGCGGAAGCGGACGCGGACGCGGAAGCGGCAGCGGAGGCGGGAGCGGAAGCGGAAGCGGCGGCGGAAGCGGCAGCCGAGACAGCGGCAGCGGACTCCCCCGCCGCGGATCCTGCAACCGCCGCGCTGGTCTCCTCTTCCGTCGCGGCGGCTCGCTCCGCGGACTGGGCTCGCTCGGGCGAGCTCGCGCGGCAGGCCCTGGCCCGCGACCCGCGCCACGCCGCGGCCGCCTACCGGCTCGCGGTCGCGCTCTTCCGCCAGGGGCAGGTCGAAGAGGCGATGACCTGGGCCGAGCGCTCCGCGGAGCTCGACCCCGAGGATCCCCTGCCCGTCGCGTTGCAAGGCGACTTGTATATGCGCACCGGCCGCTTTCACCGGGCGGCGGCCATGTTCCGGCGGGCTCTGGAGATCGAGCCTCGCTTCACGCCCGCGCAACGCCGGATGGATCGACTGCGCGAGCGCGGCGTCGTGCAAGACGGCGAGTGACTTGCGGCGCTCCGCGCGCCTCGGCAGGCTCCGTGCGTGCGGCGCGTGTGGCCCTCAGGATCGTGTTCTCGAGCGCTGTGTTCCCCAGCGCTGTGCCTCGCGGCGCTGCTCGCGGGCTGCGCCGATCCCCTCGCCGGTCTCACCGTCGTGGGGGACGATCCGAGCGACGCTCCCCTGGCGGGCCTCGACGACGCGACGCTGCGCCGCTTCGAGGCGGGGGACGCGCTCTTCGAGCAGCCCTTCCGCGCGTCGCAGGGCCTCGGCCCCGTGTACATCCGGCACGCGTGCGTCTCGTGTCACGAGGACGACGCGCGCGGGCCGGGCGCGGTGCGCAAGATGGTGCTCCTCGATCCCGACGGCGTGGTGAGCGAGGACCAGTCCGCGCTCGTCCACGGGCACACCGTGCGGCCGCAGCGCGCGGCGGGGGCGACGCGAGGCGTCGAGCCGCCCGCCGATCGAGAGGTCTGGATCACGCGCCGCTTCGGCCCGCCCGTGTTCGCGCGCGGGTACCTCGAGGCGATCGACGACGCGGAGATCGAGCGGGTCGAGGCCGAGCAGGCGCGGGAGGGCGTCGTGAGCGGTCGCGTCCATCGCGTGGCCTGGCAGTCGGAGGCCAACCCCCTCGCGACCCACGGCCTGGGCCCGGGCGCGACGAACCTCATCGGCCGCTTCGGCCTCAAGGCGCGCCTCGCGACGCTGGACGAGTTCGTCGCCGACGCGTTCCAGGGCGACATGGGCCTGACCTCACCGCTCCGCCCTCGCGAGCTGTCCAACCCCGACGGGCTCCTCGACGACGCGCGGGAGGGGGTGGACCTCGACGCCGAGTCGATCGAGCTCGTCACCGACTACGTGCGACTGCTCGCCATCCCGGCCCGCGCCGCGCCCCCCGAGGGCGCCGCGGCGCTGTTCGCCGAGGTCGGCTGCGCGCGCTGCCACGTGCCGACGCTCCGCACCCGGGCCGACTACCCCATCGCCGCGCTCGCCGACGTCGACGCGCCGGTGTTCTCCGACCTGCTCCTGCACGACATGGGCGAGGGGCTCGCGGACGGCCTGCGAGACGGAGACGCGCTCGGCTCGGAGTGGCGCACAGCGCCGCTCATCGGGCTGCGACACCAGCGCGCGCTCCTCCACGATGGCCGCGCGAGCACCGCGCTCGAGGCGATCGAGGCGCACGACGGCGAGGCGCGCGGCGCCGCCGAGGCGTTCGCCGCGCTCCCCGAGGCGGCGCGCGACACCCTCCTCCGCTATGTGGAAGGCCTCTGAGATGCGACGCGCGATCCTCGGCATCAACCTCCTCGGCCTCCTCCTCCTCGGCGGCTGCGCCGACGACCCGGAAGCCGCGGCCACGCTCTCGGTGAAGGGCTACGTGGAGGCCGAGCTGGACACGCTCCACGCGGCGTCGGTCGCCTTGCAGCGCGCCGCCCCCGAGCCCGACGCGGACGGGTGGAACGCGCGTGACGACGCGGAGGCCGTCGCCTCCATGCGGCGCGAGTGGGCGCGCGCGCGGGCCGCGTACGAGCGCATCGAGGGCGCCATCGCCGTGCTCTTCCCGCACCTCGATGTCTCGACCGACGAGCGCTACGACGGCTTCATCGAGCTCGAGGCGGACGCCGACCTCTTCGACGGCGAGGGCGCCACCGGGATGCACGCGATCGAGCGCATCCTGTGGGCCGACGCGCATCCCCCGAACGTCGTCGCGTTCGAGTCCTCGCTCGTCGGCTACGCGCCGGCCCGCTTCCCCGAGACCGAAGCCGAGGCGCGCCGGTTCCGGGACGCGCTCGTCGCGCGCCTCATCGAGGACATCGAGACGATGCGCACGCAGTTCGCGCCGCTCGCCCTCGACCCCGCGACCGCCTTCGGAGGCGTCATCGGCTCGATGGGCGAGCAGGTGGAGAAGATCTCCCTCGCCGCGACCGGCGAGGACGAGTCTCGCTACGCCCAGACCACGCTCGCCGACATGCGCGCGAACCTCGAGGGCGGGCGGCAGATCTATCTCGCGTTCCAGCCGTGGGTCCGGGCGCACGGCCCCGAGGCCGACGACGAGGTCGCCGCCGGCTTCGACCGGCTCGACGCCGCCTACGGCGCGCTCTCCGGGGACTCGCTGCCCCCGGTCCCCGAAGGCTGGAACCCCGACGAGCCGGACCCGGCGCACCTGGACGGGGCCTACGGGCGGCTCTGGCAGCGAGTCTCCGCCGAGGCGGACCCGGACTCCCCCACCTCGCTCGTCAGCGCGATGCGCGCCGCGGCGCATGTGATCGACGTGCCCATCGCGCCCTGAGCCCTTCGCGGACACTCGGGGGAGAAGCGCCACGCTGTCGGGAGAACCCCCGTAGGGGAATCACCCACACCAGCCCGAGATGCGCGACGAAATTCCCCGATCGCGGAGGGTGCGATCGATGCATTCAGGTCCCGCGTGTCGGTCAGGGATTCAGGGGTGGGCCCAGCGGATGGGCTCGAGTCGTTGGACATTCCGCTCGCGCGCGGGAAGTACCTGCTGGAGCGCGCGCTCTTCCGCGGGACGCGCACCACGATCTTCTCGGCGTGGCAGTCCAACCTGGACCGGACCGTGTGGATCGAGCTCGGGCATCGGGAGCTCCCGATCCGGCACCGCTCGCTCAGCGGGCTCGAGAGCCGTGGGCTGCCCCGCATCTACGAGCTCGGGTGGGACGAGGAGCGTGGCCCGTTCGCGGTGCTCGAGCCGCTGACCGGGCGCTCGCTGACCGAGCGGGTGCTGCTCTCCGGCCGCCACATCGGCCTCGTCGAGGTGGCGTTCCTCGGCCAGGAGCTCCTCGGTCACCTCGACGTGCTGCACGACGCCGGGCGCACGCACGCCGAGATCGACCCCGACCACGTCTGGCTGCCGAGCCGGCGCGGCGGCGTGCGGCTCGCGTTCCACCCGCTCCAGGACGAGCTCCAGCCGGGGGTCGCGATCCGGAGCAGCCCCTACCACGCGCCGGAGCAGCTCCGCCCGGGGGCCGGGGTGGACCTCCGCACCGATCTCTACCGGCTCGCCGCCACGCTCTACTTCGCGCTGACCGGCGCGCCGCCGTTCGCGGCGACCGACCCCGCCAGGCTGAACGAGCAGATCCTCGGCGGGGAGCTCACGCCCCCGTCGCGACACGGCTCGTTCGGGCGCGACGTCGACGACTTCTTCGCCCGCGCCCTGTCCCCCGACGCGTCCGACCGGTTCCGCAGCGTGCAGGAGATGGCGCGCGGCCTGCGGCTCGCCGCGCTCTTCCACGACTACGAATCCAGCGCCGACGGCGGCTGACGCGGAGCGGCCTACAGCACGGCCAGGGCCGCGTCGTAGTCCGGCTCGTGCACGATGTCGTCGACGAGCTGTCGGTGCAGGACGTCGTCGTTCTCGTCGAGCACCACGACGGCGCGCGCGAGCAGGCCCTTCATCGGGCCGTCCATCAGCTTCACGCCGTAGTCGGTGGGGAAGGTGGAGCGGAACGCGGAGAGCGTCGCGACCCCCTCGAGCCCCTCGGCCGCGCAGAAGCGCTTGGCCGCGAAGGGCAGGTCGACCGAGATGTTCAGCACGACCACGCCGTCCTTGCCCGACGCCTTCTCGTTGAAGGTGCGCACGCTGGTCGCGCACACGGACGTGTCGATGGACGGGAAGATGTTGAGCACCTTCTTCTTCCCGGCGTAGTCGCTCGGGCTCTTCTCGGACAGGTCGGCGGCGACGAGCTTGAACGGCGGCGCCTTGCTGCCCTTCGGCGGCAGCTCGCCACTGGTGGAGACGGGGTTTCCCTTGAGCGCGGTCTTGGCCATGGTCGATCCTCCCGCCGTCCTTCTAGCAGTTTCCGGCGAAGATGACCGCGCGCGCCTCGCCGGCGGGACGACGCGCCCAGCGCGCCAGTCGCTCCTCCGAAATGCTCCAGCATCTCGTCGTCGGCCCGGCGCGCTGGACACGCCGTCGCGCTCGGCGATCCATCGCGCGCATCTTCGCCGGACCCTGCAGGCCTGCCCGGCCGGGATGCCAACCGCTTTCGCGTCAGCTCGGCCGCTGCGTGTTCTGCTCGGCGTAGAAGGCGGCGACCTCGTCGGTGGTGACCATGGACTCGGCGCCCAGGTGCCTGAAGAACGCGGCCGCGGCGGCGCAGGCGGCGAGGGTGTCGGTGCCCGGCTCGGGCATGCGACGCCAGACCCAGACCGCCTCGTCCTGGGTGGCGTTGATGATCTGCTCGGTGACGTCGGGCGGGGCGACGATCTGCGCGGCCTCGAGCGCGTAGCCGAGGGTCTGGTGCGCGAGCGCGAGCACGGCGAAGCGCGGATCGAGCGCGTCGAACGCCTGCCACTTGGGCTTCTCGGGCTTCATCTGGTTGAGCACCGCGAGGAAGGCGTTGACCGCGTACACGGCGGCGATGCGCTTCTGTCGCTTGCGGATCTCGTCGAGGATGATGACGGGGTCGCCCCGCCGTCCCTCGAGGTGCTCGCCGAGGACCTGCGTGATCACCGCGACGTGCGCCTCCGCGGCCTGCAAGGCGTCCATCAGGAAGAGCCCGCGGAGGTCGCGCGGCGGCTGGGCGCGGAACTGGTCGACGAGGTCGGCGAAGTTCTGATCGGCGTTCATGCGCTCGGCGACGATGGTCGCCCACGCGTTGCAGGTCAGATCGATCTCGCTCACCCGCTCGCGGACCTTGTCCCGCTCGCCGCGAGTGGGGCGGGCCGAGACGGGGCTGAGGGCGCCGTTGGCCTTGTCGCCAGCCGCCTCGTTCGCCCGCGCCTTCTTGGGGGCGGCCTGCTTGGCGGCAGGCTTCTTGGCGGCGGCCTTCTTGGAGGCGGCTTTCTTCGGCGCGGCCTTCTTGGAGGCGGCCTTCTTGGCGGCGGTCTTCTTGGAGGCGGCCTTCTTCGGCGCGGCCTTCTTCGGCGCGGCCTTCTTGGCGGCGGCCTTCTTCGGCGCGGCCTTCTTGGCGGCGGCCTTCTTCGGCGCGGCCTTCTTGGCGGCGGCCTTCTTCGGCGCGGCCTTCTTGGAGGCGGCCTTCTTGGAGGCGGCCTTCTTCGGCGCGGCCTTCTTCGGCGCGGCCTTCTTCGGCGCGGCCTTCTTGGAGGCGGGACGCTTCCGCGCGGTCTTCGCCGCCTTGGTGGGGGACTTCTTCCTCGCCGTCTCCTTGGAGGCGACCGTCTTTCCCGTCTTCTTCCGCGCGGACATGCGCGCGAGCATGCCAGATCCTCGACTGAACGCGACCGCGGATTTCGAGGGACCGCGGACCGGACACCCGAGCCGCCACCGGAGCATCCGTCGTGCCGGCCAATCGGCTAGTCACCCGGAACAGCGATTCATGGCAGCCCCCCTCGGCCCTCGACGCGCGACTCTGCGTCACTCCTCCTCGAAATACTCGGGGTATTCCTCGTCGTCGTTCCTCGATTCGCGCGCCGATGGCTCGCGGGGGGCTGCCACTCACTGCTGTTCCGGGTGACCAGGCCGCTTGCCACCCCGTCCTCGATTCGCCTGTTTCACAGGGCCGGCCGGGTTGGCACCGACGCTGCAAACCATCGAGCCGGATTCACTGGAGAACACGATGCGAACGCTCACCAAGACCCTCTCCGTCGCCTGTCTCCTCGCCCTCGGCGGCTGCGCGGTCGACGCGCCCGGCGGCGCGAGCGGCGAGCCCTGCTCGGCCGAGTACCTCGCGCGCTTCCCCGGCGCGGCCGAGTGCTCCGAGGACGGGCTCGGGGGCAAGGGCGACGCGTGGGACGGCGTGAACGACCCGACCCGCATCGCGAACAACTTCGAGTACCGCTACGAGGAGCTGCCCGCGAACGGTCGCTTCGAGGGCACCGCGTGGGCCGCGAGCTACTGGCCCACCCTCCAGGGCTCGAGCAACTACCGTTGGCAGGGTGAGGGCGTCCTGTCGCCGATGGAGAAGTACGACGTCGCGTTCCACGACTGGACCGCGGAGGGTGAGTTCTCCGAGACGGTGCCGAAGGAGTGCGGCGAGACCGCGAGCGACTACCGGCGCTACGTCGACTGGCTCGGCCCGGCCGCGAGCTGGCAGGCCACCGCGCAGAACCGCGATCGCCTCTTCGACGGCCGCGACAACGACGACGACGGCGAGGCCGACGAGTGCGGCTTCGGCGAGCAGGACGGCATCGAGAGCTGGTGGGGCCTCTGCCACGCCTGGGCGCCGGCCGCGATCCTCGAGCCCGAGCCGCTGCACGCCGTCGAGTACAACGGCCAGCGCTTCGAGGTGGCCGACATCAAGGCGCTCATCATGACCGCCTACGACGGCACCGTGAGCACGGGCGTCGGCGGCCGCTGCAACCTCCGCGAGGTCGAGCACGACGACTCCGGCCGCATCATCGCGGACGAGTGCCGCGACGTGAACGCGGGCGCCTGGCACGTGGTCATCGCCAACCTCCTCGGCCTCCACGGCCGCGCCTTCGTCGAGGACCGCACCTTCGACTTCCAGGTCTGGAACCAGCCGCTCCTCGCGTACGAGATCACCGCGCAGGAGGAGATCGAGCTCGGCCGCGCGCTCGAGCTGCTCAACAGCGAGGGCGAGGCCTACCCGTTCAACGCCGACGCGGTGAAGTTCGTCGAGGTCCGCATGACCACCGACTACCTCGTCGAGGGCCACCAGGAGACGCGCCCGCTCGGCGAAGAGGGCTACATCCGCCACGACCACTACCATTACATCCTCGAGCTCGACGCCGAGGGCCGCATCATCGGCGGCGAGTGGGTCGGCGAGAGCATCGACAACCACCCCGACTTCCTCTGGGTCCCCACTGGCCCGCGCACCGGCTGGAACCGCCGCAGCAACCCGAACGTCGACCTCGACACGGTCCGCATGCTCATCCAGCTCAGCCGCCAGGACACGACCGACGAGCCCCCCGTCACCGAGACCGGCACCTACGTCAACGACGCCGCCGTCGCGATCCCGGACGACGACGAGGCGGGCGCGCGCAGCGTCATCGAGGTGAACGACGCGGTCATGTTCGAGCAGGTCAGCGTCAGCGTGGACATCTCGCACAGCTACCGCGGCGACCTGGTCGTCGAGCTGGAGCACGAGGGGACGCGGGTCACCCTGCACGAGCGCGAAGGCGGCAGCGCCGACGACCTCGTCGAGACCTACACCCTCTCCGACTTCGCCGGCACCGACAGCCGCGGCGCCTGGACGCTCCGCGTGAGCGACCGCGCCAACGCCGACACGGGCAGCATCGAGAGTTTCCGGCTCACCTTCATCCAGTGAAGGCGAGTCTCGGGTAGCCAATACAACCCCGACCCCAACGCTTTGCTTTGCGCCGGCCGCTCCCGCAGCGGCCGGCGTTCTTTTTTCCGGCTACCGGGCGGCGCGGCGCCGACGGCGCGCGACCCACAGCAGGAAGAGTCCGAGCGGCAGGCCGAGCGGAGCGAGCGACGCGCGCGACGCGCCCACGGAGCAGCTGCATCCGCTGCCGGACGGTCGACCCGTCACGGACGCGTCGGCCGGCCCCGCGTCCGCCAGGCCGCCTCCATCGGCGCTGCCTCCATCCACAGTGCCTCCGTCCACACCGTCCGGCACGCACGCGGAGGAGCAGCCGTCACCGCTCACCGTGTTGCCGTCGTCGCACTCCTCGCCCGCCGTGGCGTTGACGAGCCCGTCTCCGCAAATGGCCTCGGTGCAGTCGTCGTCGCACGCCTCGCTCTCGCCGGCGTCGTCGCAGTCCTCCCCGGCGAGGTCGTTGCGCACTCCGTCGCCGCAGACCGCCTCCGTGCAGTCCTCGTCGCAGGTCTCGGAGGCGCCGCCGTCGTCGCAGCTCTCGCCCTCGTCCACCACCGAGTTCCCGCACGCCTCGCTCACGCAGAGCGCGCTGCAGCCGTCGCCGGAGATCGTGTTGCCGTCGTCGCAGGACTCGCCGGCCGTGGGGTTCTGCGTTCCGTCCCCGCACTCCGACTCCGTGCAGTCCGCGTCGCAGAGCATGGACTCGCCTCCGTCGTCGCAGGCCTCGCCCGCGCTGACGTTGAGCACGCCGTCGCCGCACGCGGGGGCCGAGCAGTCCACGTCGCAGGTCGCGGTCTCGCCCGCCTCGTCGCAGACCTCGCCGGCCATGACGTTGAGCACTCCGTCGCCACACATCGCGGCGGAGCAGTCCATGTTGCAGGTGGGCGACTCGCCCGCGTCGTCACAGGCCTCGCCCGCGGTCATGTTGGTCACGCCGTCGCCGCACATGGGCAGCGAGCAGTCCGCGTCGCAGCCCGCCGACTCGCCCCCGTCGTCGCAGGCCTCGCCCGCGGCCATGTTGAGCACGCCGTCGCCGCACATCGCGGCCGAGCAGTCCGCGTCGCAGGTCGCCGAGACGCCCGCGTCGTCGCAGGCCTCGCCCGCGGCCATGTTCGTCACGCCGTCTCCGCACATCGCGGCCGTGCAGTCCGCGTCACAGGTCGCCGACGGGCCGGCGTCGTCGCAGGTCTCACCCGCCGTCGTGTTCGTCACGCCGTCCCCGCAGCTGACCCCCGTGCAGTCGGCGTCGCAGGTGGCGGACTCGCCGCCGTCGTCGCAGCCCTCCCCCGCCGTCGCGTTCACCGTGCCGTCGCCACACGCGGCCGCCGTGCAGTCGGCGTCGCAGGTGGCGGACTCGCCGCCGTCGTCGCAGTCCTCGCCCGGCTCGACGACGCCATCGCCGCAGGTCGAGCAGCCCGGGCCGCTCGCCGGCGCATAGGTGCAGGCGGTGCCGACGCACGTGTCGGTGGTGCAGGGGTTGCCGTCGTTGCAGTCCGCGTCGCTTCGGCAACCGACGCTGCCCCCGTTGAGCACCGCGGCCATCGTCAGATCGGCCTGGCAGCCGCTGCCCGTGTCCGCGGCCCCGACCCGGAGCACGGTGACGGTGGCCCCCAGCGCGACGCCGAGGCGCGACAGATCCACGGGCACGCCCCACAGAGAGCCGGTGCCGCATCCCCGCTCGCCCGTGTCCACCTGTTCGGTGGGGCTCCACACCGCGAACGGGGTGAAGGAGCCCGAGCCGGCCGGCACCTCCGCCGCGACCGAGTACCCGTCGGCCGAGAAGCGCGAGTCGAAGATCACGACGTCGACGCCGGGGCCGTTCACGATCGGCACGTCGGTGAAGGCGAGATCGCCGTAGTCACCCGGGGTGCAGCGCATGTTGGCGTTGCACACGCTCGGCGAGTGACCGAGCACGTTGTCGATGCACGGGCCGCTGGGGTAGCCGCTGCCGCCGCCGCACGTGCCGGTGTACGTCACGGCGTCCGCGAACGCCTCCGGCCCGGAGAAGGTGTAGGGACCGACGACGATCTGCGCGGACGACCGGCTCGGAGTCAGGCACAGGGCCACGAGCAGCGCGAAGCCGCCCAGGAACATCGACCGTGCGCCACGCGCGCAGAGCTGGTTCATCTCGTCTCCCATTCCATGCGAAGCGCCGAGATCGCGCGTCGAACCGTCGACGCCCGATCGGGGACCGAATAGGAGTACTACGCGGACGGCCGGCGGCCCAGGTCCGAGGGCCGAACGACGATCGAACCGGACTTTCAGGCGAGGCGGTCGAGCGCGGCGTCGAGCGCCGAGATCGGCAGCGTGCGCCCGAACGCGCGCGGGTCCGGCCAGCGCGCGCCGCGCGCCTCGTCGAGCGCACGCCGCACGCGCGCGCGGAGGGGATCGGGCGGGTCGTGAGAGGAGAGCGCGAGCACGACGGCGAGCTTCTCGGCGCTCAGCTCGGTCTCGGCGAGGGCCTCGGCGAGCCGGCCCTGGAGGGGGCGCCGCCCCGACGCCTGCACGCGGGTGAGCGCGTAGTACACACGGGCGCGCTCCTCGGGGTCTCTCGCGCCGCTCGTCAGCGCGATGAGGATGGGCTCGAGCGCGCCGTCCTGGTCGGGGAAGCGCGCCGCGAGACACGCCGCGAGGCGCGCCACCGAGGGGTCCCGCGACGTGCCCGCGAGCCGCGCGAGCCTGGACGCGCCCGCGCCGATGAAATCGTACGCGCGGCGTCGCGCCTCGGAGCCGCCCGCCCCCGCGAGCCTGCGCGGCGGATCGTCGATGGCGGCCAGAAAATGCCCGAGCCGGAGCAGCACCGCGCCCGCCTGCGGGTAGCCCTTGGTCGTCCCCAGCGCGACGAGCGCCGGGAGCAGCGCCTCGGCCTGCGCGCTGGGCTCGCCGCCCTCGAGCAGCGCGGCGCCCACCGCGTCGAGGCCGGCGACCCGCGTGCTCGCCTCCGGGTCGATCAGCTTCGCGATCAGCGGTGACGTCGCGGCGCCCAACGCGCCTCGCACCCGCTCGCCGTCGCTCCGATCCCAGCCCACGCGGGCATCATGTCAGAAGCAGCTCGCGAACGCGCAGCAGCGCGCGCAGCCGTCGGCGTAGGGTCCGCCCGGGCCCACCTCGGCGCAGCTCCCGGCCGGGCAGCAGCGATGGGCGGGCGCCCCGCAGAGGCTCGACGCCTCCCCGCAGCTCGGGTTGCACGCGGCGTCGTAGTGCGGGCGATTGACGACGCAGACGCCGCCCTGGCAGAGGTGGCAGGTGGTGAGGCTGCCGCAGTAGGTCGGGTTGCTCCCACAGCGCTGGGTCTCGGTGTCGCGGGAGCAGCCGCGCGTCTCGGGCATCGGCTGGTCGAGGCAGGCGCCTCCGCCGCAGACGCGATCGGTGCACGTCCGGCTCTGCGAGGCGCTCTCGTCGCACTCGTCGCTGTAGTCGCACGCGCTCCACCCGGTGCAGGTGCGCGAGCCGCAGCTCGTGCCTCCCGTGGAGCGGCCACACGGCATCGACTCCACGCGCGGGGCGTCGGTGCAGGCGCCGCGCCGGCACACGCGGTCGGTGCAGACGCGGTCGTTGCTGCCGCGCTCCGCGCACGCGCTCGGGTAGGCGCAGCCCATGAAGGGGTCGCAGCGGGTGGCGCCGCAGCTCGCGCCGTCACGGGGCGCTCGCGTGCAGGGCTGACTCTCCCGCCGCACCGACGGCACGCAGCTGCCGGCCACGCATGTGTACGTGCGTACGTCTCGCTCCTGCGTGCCGGTGGAGGCGCACGGGTCCGTGACGGCGCACGCGCCCCACGGGCCAGGCAGCTCCGGGGGGCAGTCGGCGTCGCCGCCGCAGCCCTCGCAGGTGTCCATGACCTCGCTGCAGGTCGACATGCCCGGGCAAGGGTCCGCGTCGCCCGACGCGCAGCTCCCCGCGACGCATGTGTCGGCGCCGTTGCAGAACGAGCCGTCGTCGCAGGGCGAGGTGTTCGGGGTGAAGGCGCAGCGGCCGTCGACGCACGCGTCGTCGGTGCAGGGGTTGGCGTCGTCGCACTCCCCCGCTCGGCACGCGGGCGCTCCGCCGTCGCCGGGCGCGCCCGCGTCGACGTCCGGCAGCAGACGGCAGCCGAGGTCTGGGTTGCACCACATCGCGCCGCCGCACGCGTCGTGGCGCGGGAAGGCGTGGCAGCGGTTCTCGACGCAGAGCGCCTCGGAGCAGGGGACGTCGGTGTCGCAGTCGTCGTCGCGCACGCACTCGAGCTCCGGGCAGCCGTCGAAGCCCGACCCGTCGAAGCAGTCGAGCGGCACGCACTCGCCCGCGAAGCAGGTGGTGGCCTCGGGGCAGATCAGAGACGCGCAGTCGCGGGTGATCAGCACGGTGAGCGCCGTCGCCTGGCGCACGCGGACCCGCGTGGTGCGCTGCGCGACCACCGAGCCGCCGCGAAAGAGGCTGGTCACGACGCTGTAGGTGCCGACCGCGATCGACTCCACCTCCGCCACGCGCACCGAGACCTCGAGGGGGTCGCCGAAGACCAGCGCGCGCTGCGTCCGGGCGACGGGGACGCGCTGATCGTCGCCGAAGACGTCCACCCGCGCCTCGTCGACCTCCACCCCGGGCACGAGGTTGGAGCGCAGGCTGACGACGAGCCCGGTCGCACCTCCGCACTCGCACCCCGAGAGCGCGGCCACCGTCACGAGCGCCAGCGCGAGCCTCTTCACCCGAGCACAGCCTACACCCGGCCGTGCTACTCCCCTCACATGGTCGATCCGTCGTTGGACGCCGCGCTCACCGCCGCCGTGGAGGAGCGCTTCGAGCGCGAGCAAGTCGCCTTCCTCGCGGAGCTGGTCTCGCAGCCGAGCTGCACGCGTGAGCCGGAGGACGTGGAGGCGGCGGCGCGCCTGGTCGACGCGCGCGCCCACGCGCTCGGGCTCACCCAGCACACCCACGTCGACCCGGACGGTCACTGGGCGCCGCACCGCGTCTACGAGACGCCGGCCGTCGGAGAGCGAACCCGCTGCCTCGCGCTGATCGGGCACGTCGACACGGTGTTCCCCCGCGCCATGGGCTTCCTCGGCTTCGAGCGCGACGAGGACGTGGCGCGCGGGCCGGGCGTGCTCGACATGAAGTCGGGCCTCAGCGCGATGCTCTTCGCCCTCGACGCGGTCCGCAGCACCGCGCCGGACTTCTTCGCCAAGCTGCCGGTGCGCGTGATCGTGGTGAGCGACGAGGAGGTCGGCTCGCCGTCCTCGAGCCGGCTCTACGCCAAGCTGGCCCCGCTCATCTCGGAGGCGTTGGTGTTCGAGTGCGGCCGCGCGGAGGACGGGATCGTCACCTCGCGCAAGGGCGGCGGGCGCTACGTGATCGAGGCGACGGGGCGCGGCGCCCACGCGGGGCTCAGCCATGACGAGGGCGTCAACGCGATCGCGGCGCTCGCCCACGTGATCGAGCCCATCGAGGCGCTCACCGACTACGCGCGGGGCGTGACGCTGAACGTCGGCCTCATCGCCGGGGGCACCTCCACCAACACCGTGCCCGAGCGCGCGCGCCTCGAGGTGGACGGCCGCGTCATCGACCCGGCGCACGCGGTGGAGATCGACGCGAAGATCCGGGAGATCGTCGCGCGCCCGGGGCTGCCCGCGCGCCTCGCCGACGCGACGCTGACGGTCGAAGGCGGCTTTCACCGCCCTCCCATGGTCGCCACCGACGCCAACCGCGCCCTGATGCGACGCTACGCCGCGCAGGCCGAGGCGGTCGGGCTGGGCGCGCCCGAGGCGCCGCTCCAGGGAGGCGGGAGCGACGCGAACCTCCTCGCGGCGGCTGGCGTGCCCTGCATCGACGGGCTCGGGCCGTGGGGGCAGGGCGCGCATCGGACGAGCGAGTGGTGCAGCCTCGACAGCCTCCGCCGCCGCACGGAGGCGCTGGCCCGATTCCTGGCGAGGACGTCGGCCGTGACCGACGAGCCGTAGGCTTCGCCCCACGACCGAGATGCAGGCGGAGGGCGTGAGGGTCCGCGCGGACGGGTGGCACGCTCGATGATAGTCCCGGGCCCGTGACGCCCTCACCCGTGCTGTTGACCCCCCGCGTGCTCGTGTTCGACGCGCGACGAGGCCGCGCCGAGGCGATGGTGGCCGTCCTCCACGCGGCGGGCGCGAGCGCGCTCGTCGACGACGGGGAGCCGCGCACCCGCCGCGTGTTCCTGCCCCATGTGGCGCTGACGCTCGGCGGAGGCGGACCCAGCCCCGACCCGATCCTCGACGAGATGGCGCGCGTCCGAGGCGCGGACGTGCTCCGGCCGGGCGAGCCGATCGCGTCCGCGGTGGACCGTGTGTTCCGCGCCGCGGAGCGGGCGATGCGCTTCGAGCGCGACGCGCTCTCCGCGGTGACGATGGTCCCCGGGGCGGAGCTCCGCGCGAGCGCCTACGCGCTGCGGAGCCTCGCGTACTCGGCCACCCCGCTGCGGGTGCGCATCGACGGCGACGATCCGGTCACCCTCGAGCTGCATCGCGGTCGGGTCTACGCCGCCGACGCCTCCGCCGTGCAGGAGGCCCTGACCCACCTCCGCGGCGCGCGCCTGCGCATCACGCCGCGGGTCGCGGTCGGCCTCCCACCCTGCGCCGGGTTCCGCCGCCTCCTCGTCGAGACCCCGGTCCGCCTCCGCTCGGACGTGGTCCCCAAAACCGCGCCGCTCACCGGCTTCCGCGCCCCGAGCCGTCCGCCGGGGGCGGAGCGACTGTCGAAGCCGGCCCGCGGCCGTCGCTAATTTCACGCCTGTCCCACATCGTCCTACCCTGATGAAGTGGGACCCGACGCCGGCATCACGCTCGACCGCCGCTACGCGCTGAAGCGGCTGATCGCGAAGTCCGAGCACGCCTCGATCTTCGAGGCGACCCACACCCACCTCGGCCGCACGGTGGCGCTCCGCGTGCTGACCGAGCCGGGCCCGCGGGACGTCGACGCGCTCTTCGAGGAGGCCCGCCGGCTCGAGGCGGTCGAGCACCCCGGCGTGGTCCGCGTGCACGACGCGGCGGAGACGGAAGGCGGCGACATCTACCTCGTCACGGAGGCGATGGACGGCCGCCCGCTCGACGGACTGCTCGCCACGCGGGGGCGCTTTCACCTCGAGGAGGCGATCGCGATCACGCTCGCCGTCGGGGACGCGCTCGCGGCCGCCCACGCGAAGGGCGTGGTGCACGCGGGCCTCTGTCCGTCGAGCATCCTCCATGTCGACAAGGCCGGCCGCGGCGCGGCCAAGCTCATCGACCTCGGCGTGAGCCCGAGCCCCATGGGCGTGCTGAGCGGCCCGCTCGCCGCGATGGGATACGCCGCGCCCGAGCGCCTGTCCGGCTCCGTGGGTGGGCCGCTCGGTGACGTGCACGCGCTCGGCGCGATCCTCTGGGAGATGCTCACGGAACAGCTCCCCGAGCGCGACGGCGAGCGGGACGTGCGCGCGCTCCGGCCGGACATCCCGGACGAGGTGGCCTTCGTGCTCGAGCGCTCGATCGCCGAGGCCACGCACCGCTTCGCCGACATGACGCAGCTGACCGCCGCGCTCCGCGAGGTGACCACGTCGCAGGCGCTCCCCATCACGCTGCCGCCTCCGGCCCGTCGCGCCCACCCGCGCGCGGCCTACGTCACCCCGGTTCGCCTCCGGGTGCCGGGCGGCGACTCGCTCGACGGTCGCTGCGAGGACATCAGCGAGGGCGGCCTGCTGACCCTCGTCTCGGGCGAGGTCGAGACGGGCGTGGAGGTCCTCGCGCGCTTCGCGCTCCCGTCGAGCGGCCGCATGGTCAGCCTCCCCGCGGAGACGCGCTGGAGCCGCGAGGTCGGGGGCAAGCTCGCGGTCGGTCTTCAGTTCATCGATCCGGGGGAGAAGATCGCCGAAGACATCCGCGCCTACGCCGAGTACATGGGCACCCCCGTGGAGGACGAAGAGTGAGTCAGTCCGTGCGCGAGCACGCGCGCCACTCGCTCGAGACCGAGTGTGTGCTCCGCGCGCCCGACGGTCGCCTCCTCGGCGATCGCGTGCTGGACGTTTCCTGGAGCGGCGCGCGGATCGAAGCCCTCGCGGACGCCCGGGTGGGTGAGCGCGCCACGCTCAGCCTCCGCGTGCCGGCCTCCCAGGTCTGGCTCGACGCCGAGGCGGAGATCACGCGCGTGGTCCGCGGCCGCCGGCTCGGCGACGCGGGCGTAGCCTACGGCCTGCGTCTGAGGCGCATGGACGGCATGAGCCGCGTCCTGCTCGGGCAGATCGCCCGCGGGCGGCCCGAGGTCTCCTCCGCGCGCGGCGAGCGCCGTGACTACGCGCGCACCATCGCGCGCATCCACGCCGAGTAGGCGGCTCCGACCGCCACGCCCCTGGTCTTCGCCCCGGCCCCTCCGCTATCGTGCACGCCTCGTGGCCGAGCCCCTCCGTGTGTATGCGATCTGCGGGAGCCGCACCGGGGCGGCCCTCTTCATGGTGCTCTTCGCGTCGGCGACCCTGCACAGCCTCGCGTGGCTGCGCGGCGCGCTCGAGTTCGGGGGGACCGCCCTGTTCACGTGCTTGCCCGTGCTCTGGATCGCGACCGGGCTCGCGTGGCGGTACGCGCGGCGCGAGTGGATCCTGGGCCGGCGCGGCGAGGCCCTTCTCTTCGCCGACCGCGTCGAGGTCCCCGGCTTCGCGGGGCAGGCTCCGATGGTGTTCGCGTACGAAGGCCTCGAGCTCTCCCTCCGACAGAGCCGCGAGAGGCGCTCGATCTACGGCGACTGGGAGGTCGAGCGGCTGACCCTCGACGGCCCCGAGGACGAGCGCGTGCTGACCTCGCGCATGTTCGAGGTGCCCGGCGACCTCGGACGCCTCGCGGCGGATCTCCAGGCGCTGCGCCGCGGTCTCCCGCTCCCGGAGCACGTCGACGCGGACCCGGCCTCGGCTCGGCGAGACGCGCTCGACGACCAGCTCGACGCCGAGCTGGCGGACTGACCGGGCACCGCGCCATGACAGTCCATATACCTAACCGGCAGTCATCTTCAGAGCGGCTTCCCCCGCGCTTTGTCGCGCTTCCGATGGCAGTCCTGTTGATCGTCGCTTCCTGTGGAGCGCCTGTCAGCCATTCGACAGGAGAGCCCACGCCCGCGCCCGCCACAGGCGGAATCGAACGGTCACAACAGGTCGCTATCCGAGCACCAAGTGTGTGTAGCGATCTACTGGGGGTCTATTGGCGTTCTGACGTTGTCGACGTCGCTGACGAACATGCGGTGGTCCGAGACACGGTGCGGAGCTGCCTGTTCCTGTACTGCAATGATGGTGAACTCCGCGCCTATCTCCAGGCGACTGGGCCCAACATGAATCGGTGCTATGCCCATGCCGACCATGCATCCGCCGATGGGGAGGCATTGGAAATGTGGTGGGATTGGGATGGCGGAGACTGTCGCATTCGCGCGTCACTATCGCCGGACTCTATCCGAATACATCTGACGGACCCTCCGTTATGTGCTGAGACTATATGCGGTTCCGACTCGCCCGGCATCAGTGGCCTGACGTTCGATCGTTCTACACGCGTGGCGCTTCAGGCTTTCGACAATCAACTGGTTCAGTGTCCGGATGTTCCGAGCGCTTTTCGGTAGCTCCCGCGCTCCGCGCTCTCCGTCCCGGGTGCCCCCCTCGCGGCGGAGGACGCTCGTTCGCCCTGCTGTCGTTCATCCCGCGCGAGGCGCAGTCAGCCCCAGGTGCGCTCCTCGCGCGAGGCGCGATCAGCCCCTCTCCCGCGAGGCGCAATCAACCCCATGTGCTCCCGCCCCGCGAGCGCTCAGGGGTACCATGTCTACTTGCGACGGGACTTTGAGCCTCCACAGCAGGTGTCTCGAGTGCTGAGGAGAGCGCTTGATAGCCCTGTCCAAGCCGAACCGGATGCCGAGTAGGATGTGTCTCAGCGCAGGAGATCGCGGACCGACCGGAGGGAGGTCTGCTGCCATACTGGTTGTCTGCTGCCTATCTATGCTACTGGCACATTGCGTGCCCACTGGGGCCGTTCAGGACAGTTCATCATCCGCCGCGTGCAATCGCTTCGATGTATACGAAAGAACCTCAAGTGGACCGTGGCCTGGGTTTCGTCTCGTGGTTTTGGGCTGCAACGAGTTGTACTTCGTCCGCCGCCCGCGCAAGCAGCCCCATGTGCTCCTCGGCCGCCGCCCCCGCCGCCGCGCCCACGGGGACGGATCAGCGAATTTGCGGCGCGTGCCCTCCACCTCCCGCCCTCATGAACCAGCCCCGTGGGCTTCCTGCCAACTCATGCTCCACCGAGAGCGGATTTGTCCCAGACACCCCGCCCGACGGACGCACCGATGCGCGGCTCGAGCCGTCATCGAGCCGCGCGGAGCCTACTTGTCGCCGGGTTCGTCCGGGGGCCGGTCCGGCTCATGGGCGTGCTCGGTCTCGTTCGGGTCGGCGTCCTCGACGCGAGCTCGCTCGCCCCGTCCGCGCAGCGGCACCAGCTTCTCGGCCGGCTGCTCCTCGCTGACCTCGACCTGGACCTTCCGCGCGTCTCGCTGTCCCGTCGAGTCAGCCGCGCCCTCGCGGACGCGCTCCGCGAGAGAGTCCTCCGTATCCACGGCGGTGGACAGGCTCCGCAGCGACGCGCTGATCGCGCGAAGCTCCTCGTCCGACACCCGCTCCGGCATGTCCTCGAACGTGTCGTCCGCCGCGAGCACGCAATCGCCATCGGGCTCTTCTACGTCCAGCCCGTAGCACGCGGAAACCAGGTAAGAGCCGGCCGGGAACACCACGTCCCGGTCTCCCGCCCGCAGCTTCTCCAGCGCCTCGCGATGCCGGCCGCGGAAGCCGCGCGTCTCCTTCGCGCAGTGCACCTCGAGCGCGGTGTCGTCGACCACGCGGAAGCTCGGGATCACACCCCGACGACGTTTCCGCGGAGACGCCGGCTCGGCCCAAGGGTGCTGCGCGGTCAGCCGCTCCGCCCCGAGCACGGGGTAGCTCCGCTCCTCGCGATACGCGCGCTCGGCTCCGCGTCGCGCTTGCTCCAGGTGCACGACCGCACGCTGCGTCCCCATCTCTCCCGCCAGCCGCGGCGTCGTCCCGAGCTTCAGGGCTTCGACGTCCGGGTTCGTGTCGGGATCGAAGTGCAGGTCCGGCCTCCGGAGCTCGATCGCGTGGCCCTTCAGCATCCACGGGTCCGTCGTGAAGCCCGGGTACTCGGCCACCTTCTCCACAAGACCGTCCTTGACCGGCTGGATGTCCTCGTAGTGAAGATAGACGAGCTGCGCCGCCGCGTTCACGAGCCGCATCTGGTGGGTCCGCGTGAAGACGTTCTCCGGCGCCTCGAATCCGTGCGCCTCCAGGTACGCCTTGATGAACTTCGACGCCTCCCCCACGAACAGCCGCTTGAAGATGGGCAGGTTCCTGCGCGTCGCCGTCACTACGTTGTGCATGTGGTTCGGCACGATCGAGACGTGGTTCACCAGCACGCCCGTCTTCCGCGCCGCCCGCGCCATCGCGTAGCCGATCCCCTCGTGCAGCAGCGGCGTGTGCGGCGTCAGCAGCAGCTTTCGGAACACGCACCGCGTCGTGAGCGCATAGGTCCCCCGCGCCTGCATCAGCGGCGCCGTCATCGCTCTCTCCCACCGACGGGCACGCCGGCGAGACGAGCAAGCCCCGATCCGGATCACCCCGCATGTGATTCCGCGGACTTACGGCGACGGATCGGCGGGGGTGGCGGGCCGAGGGGTGGCGGACGCCGGCGGCGAGGGGCTCCGAGGAGTGTCTGAGCGCGAGACGAGCCGGCGCACCGGCCTGAAGGCTCCCGCTGATCCTCGAGGTGACCTGGGCCCCTCGAGAGTCTGGCTCAGCGCGGCGGCGCCTGGCTGCGAGCCTGCTCCAGCAGATCCCCGTGACGCGCGCCGACACGGAGCGAGGGGGAGGGCAGGCTCATCATCTTCCCGTCGTCGTGGCAGCGACGACAGGGCAAGGCCTGCAGCATGGCCGGCGGCTCGAAGGTCGCGAGGAACCCGTTCGCGCCGAGCCCGGGCACGCGATGGGCCATCGTCGCCTCCACGAGCGCGGGCCCTCCGCAGCGCAGCGCCCTGCGGTCCAGCTCGAACAGCCGCGCTCCGACGAGCTCGTCGCCGGCGAGCTCGAGCATCTCCAGGTCGCCGAACACCTCGGTGCGGACGAGGCGCCCACGGCGATCGATGGCGACCAGCTGGCTGAAGAGGGCGCGCTCACGGCCCTCGGCCCGCAAGGCGATCCGGAACACGCGTCGCAGCCCGAAGAGGCGCTCGTGCTGGAGCGTCGGCATCTCCGACTCCAGCTCTCGCCAGCCCTCGCCGAGGGGCGGCGGCAGCGCGCGCGGGGGCGCGTCGGGCACGTCCGGTGCCAGGCGCCGCACGACGCGCTCGGCGGCTGTCAGCAGCGCGCGCCTCCGGGTCGACGCCAGAGGCATCGCTTCGACGCGTTGCCAGAGCCCCCAGACGTCGTTCTGCAGCGCGATCCGGCTGGCGGTCGGGAACGTCGGCTCGGTCTGGCCCGCGTCCCTCAGCGCATGGAGCAGTCGTCGCCCCTCGGCCGTCTCCACCCAGTCGGTGTCGGTGCGGAAGAGGCTCGGGTCGGCCGCGAGCGAGTCGTAGGTCACCTGGCCGTAGAGCCCGGCGCCGCAGGCGTCCTCGCGCGGCTGGACGCGCGCCTCGTCGCAGCCCGAGAGGCTGGAGCAGGCGAGCAGCCATGACAGCCACCGCAACGGGACCGTGCGCGTCATCGGAGCTTCAGGATGCGGAACGCGCTCCAGAGCACCACGAGCGCGATGCCGGCGCCGACGACGAGGTCGGGCCACGGCGACGCGGTCCACGCCACGAGCCCGCCCGCGACGATCACGCCCAGGTTCGCGAGCGCGTCGCTCGTGGTGAAGATCCAGCTGGCGCGCATGTGCGCCCGGCCGTCGCGGTGGCGCCGGAGCAACCACACGCAGAGCAGGTTCGCGGCCAGGGCCGCGGCCGCGGTGGCCATCATCAGCGTGGACGCGGGCTCGCTCCCCTGCACCGCGCGCCGCCCCACCTCGACGAGCATGCCCGTGGCGAGCGTGAGCTGGAGCAGGCCGCTCAGGCGGGCCGACCGTCGCTGCGCGTCGGCGCCGCGGCTCACCACGTAGAGGCTGATGGCGTAGACGGAGGCGTCGGCGAGCATGTCGAGCGAGTCGGCGAGCAGCCCCGTCGACTGCGCGACCCAGCCCAGCGCGAGCTCCACGACGAACATCACCGCGTTGATCACGAGCACCTGCGTCAGAACGCGCCGCTCGCCCGCGTGCGATCGGGTGTCCTCGTCAGGCTGCTCAGTCCGCTCCGTCTGCTCCGCGGCGACGAGCTCCGCGCCGAAGCCGAGCGTGGCCACCGCCTCCACCACACCTTCGTCGTTCTGGTGGGTGATGGTGACCTCACGCGTCTGCAGGTCGCACGCGATGGTCTCGACCTTCGGGCGCGCCTGGAGCGTCGCGCGCACCAACGCCTCCTCGGCCGTGCAGTCCATGCCGGGCACCCGGATCACGGTGCGCCAGGAGACGGCGTCGCGCGTCGGCGCGCTCACGTCCCGAAGTGCTCCTCGAAGACGTCCTCCCGCCCCGCCTCGCGCGCGGCGGCCTCCGCGCGCTCGCGCACCTCGGGCTCGAAGCGGCGGATGGCGAGCGCCTCGATGGCCTTGGTCGCGTCGCCGCGCGACGCCTCGAAGAAGGTCAGCAGCACCCGCAGCGCCGGCTCGCTCTTGTGCAGCGCGAGCGCGGTGAAGTAGATGGCGCGATCGCTCCCGAGCACGACCTCGTTCATCGCCTCCAGCAGGGCGTCGAGGGCCTCGGGCAGACGCGACTCTCCGAGCGCGACGACGGCGAGCTCCCGCAGGGTGGCGTCGGGCGAGCGCAGCAGGGCGCTCACCGCGGGCACGCCGACGTCGGGCGCGAGGGTGATCAGCGCGCCCATCGCCTCGGAGGTCACGAGCGGGTCCTCGTCGCCGTGGCGGAGCGCGAGGTGCGCGAGGCCCGCGCCCATGCGGTCTCCGTGGCTGGCCAGAGCCCGGAGCGCAGCGCGCCGCACCACCGCGAGCGGATCGCCCAGGAGCTCCCCCGCGAGGAGCGGGAGGTCCAGGTAGTCGCCGCGCCCGAGCGCGAGCACCGCGCGGCTCCGCACCGCGCCCGCGGTGTCGGTGGGCGGCCCCCAGGACGCCTCGAGCTGCACGCAGCGCGCGGCCGCGAGGAAGCTCTCCCTCCGCGGGGCGTCGGTCGCGTCGAGCGCCTCCACCAGGGCCAGCTTCGCGTGGCAGCCCGGGTCGCCCTTCGCCCCGGCCTCGAGGAACCGCGCCAGCGCGTCGGCGAGCTCCGCCGTGAGCCCCTCGAGCCGCTCCTCCTTCACCACGCTCGCCGCCCGCGCGGCCAGGAACGACTCCCCCTTCGCCAGCGCCGCCGTGATCGCGGCCCGCGCCTCCGCCGACTCCGGCTCCCGCAGCGCCGCCTCGAGCGCCTCGAGCTTCCGCTCCAGCGTGTCCTTCTTCTTGCGAGCGCGCGCCACGGAGCGAGGGTAGCAACGTCGCCCGGTGCGGTGCCGGCCGCAACAGTCCGTTGAAGAACCTCGCTCCTCGTCTCTCGGGCGGGACGACCCGTCTCTCGGCCCGTGTCTCC
Organism: Sandaracinaceae bacterium; assembly: GCA_040218145.1. Lineage (GTDB taxonomy): Bacteria > Myxococcota_A > Polyangia > Polyangiales > Sandaracinaceae > JAVJQK01. The sequence goes on from JAVJQK010000040.1 coordinate 49,440, forward strand.
TCGAAAATGCTGAAGCCGACGAGACTCGATGAGCTCGAAGCCGCCCTCCGTCGCGGTCGAGGTGGTCACCCCGACGTCACGCGATCAGCGACGTGACAGAGTCGAGAAGCTGGGTGAGCACGCGGCGTTCGGCGTCAGCTGGTACTGGCTCCTCGATCCGGAGCTGCGCACGCTGGAGATCCTCGAGCTCGACGCTCTGGGGCGGTACGCGCACGTGGTGGGGCGGAGCGCGGGCCAGATCGCTCCCGTCCCGGGGTGTGAGGGCCTCGTCGTCGACCTGGACGCGCTCTGGGCCCGCCACGACGCGCTCCCTTCGGACGACGTCTCCCCGGGGCGCGAGGGATGACGCGCGGCTCCGCACGGGGTGCGTGGAACCTCGGGCGGTGATGGATTAGCCTCCCGAGCCCGGCCAAGCGGCCGGGATTGCCGGGTCTCCGTCGTGCAGCTCTCCCCGATCGGCCACACCCCCGCCTCCACGGCGCCGCGCTTCGACCCGGAGGGGGTGCTCGAGGCGGCGAGAGACCTGCGCGCGTCGGTCCACGTGGTCCGGGAGGCCAGCTCGGTCGGTGGGCGCGTGGGCGTGGCGCGCGGGGCGCTCGAGGACGCTCTCCGGCCCGCTCTCCAGCCCGCCCTGGAGCACCGCGCGACCCTCGGGCCGGTGCCGCCCGAGTGGCTGGGCGACCGCAGCTTCCTCGACGCGCACGGCGTGCGGTTCCCGTACGTGGCGGGCGCGATGGCGAACGGGATCGCCACGGCCGAGCTGGTCATCGCGATGGCGCAGGCCCGCATGCTCGCCTTCTTCGGCGCGGCGGGGCTCCTGCCCGACCGGATCGCCGCGGCGCTCGACCAGATCGACGCCGCGCTCGGCCACACCGACGCGAGCTGGGGCGCGAACCTCATCCACTCGCCCAACGAGCCCGCGCTCGAGGAGGCGGTGTGCGCGCTCTACCTCGCGCGCGGCGTCCGGCGCGTCAGCGCGTCAGCGTACGTCGACTTGACGCCCGCCGTCGTGCGCTTCGCCGCGAGCGGGCTGCACGAAGAGGGCGGCGTCGTCGTCCGCCACAACCACGTGTTCGCCAAGATCAGCCGGCCCGAGGTCGCGCGGCGCTTCATGTCGCCCCCGCCGAAGGCCACGCTCGACGCGCTGGTCGCGCGCTCGCACCTGACCGAGCGCGAGGCGGCGCTCGCTCTGCGGGTCCCCGTCGCCGAGGACATCACGGTGGAGTCCGACAGCGGCGGCCACACCGACAACCAGGCGCTCGGCGCGGTCTTCCCGGTCGTGGCGCGGCTCCGCGATCGCCTCTGCGCCGAGCACCGCTATCCGCGCGCGATCCGGCTCGGGGCCGCAGGCGGCATCGGCACGCCGGCCAGCGTGGCCTCCGCCTTCTCGCTCGGCGCGAGCTACGTGCTGACGGGGTCGATCAACCAGGCCGCCGTCGAGTCCGGCCTGAGCGACGCGGGCAAGGCGCTCCTCGCGCAGGCCGAGATGAGCGACGTGGTCATGGCGCCCGCGGCCGACATGTTCGAGCAGGGCGTGCAGGTCCAGGTGCTGCGGCGAGGGACCATGTTCGGCCCGCGCGCGGCACGGCTCCACCAGCTCTACGTCGCGCACGACTCGCTCGACGCGCTGAGCGCCGACGCCCGCGCCCGCCTCGAGGAGGAGGTGCTCGGCGCGTCGGTCGACGAGGTGTGGGGGCTCACGGAGGCCTTCTTCTCGGAGCGTGACCCGGGCGAAATCGAGCGCGCCCACGCCGACCCCAAGCACAAGATGGCGCTCGTCTTCCGCTGGTACCTCGGGCTCAGCAGCAAGTGGGCGATCACGGGCGAGCCGGCCCGGCGCCTCGACTACCAGATCTGGTGTGGCCCCGCGATGGGCGCGTTCAACGACTGGGCGCGAGGCAGCTTCCTCGAGGACCCGAAGGAGCGCCGCGCGGTGGTGATCGCGCTCAACCTCCTCGAGGGCGCCGCGACCCTGACCCGCGCCCAGCAGCTCCGCGCGCACGGCGCGCCGGTCCCGCCCGCCGCCTTCGACTTCCGACCCAAGCGCCTCTCCGAATGACCGAGAAGAAGCAAACGCCGATCGCGATCGTGGGGCTGAGCTGCCTGTTCCCGGGCTCGAGCGAGCTCACGGGGTTCTGGCAGGACATCTTGCTCGGCCGCGACCGTCTCACCCGCGTCCCCGCCGATCGCTGGCTGGTCGAGGACTACTACGACCCGGATCCCAAGGCGCCGGACAAGATCTACGTCGACAAGGGCGGCTTCCTCGACGACGTCGACTTCGACCCGATGAAGTGGGGCGTGCCCCCGTCGATCGTCCCGGCGACGGACTCGACGCAGCTCCTGGCGCTCGTGGTGGCAGAGCGGACCCTGCGCGACGCGTTCGACGACGCGGCGCTCGCGGAGCTGCGCGACACGACCAGCGTGATCCTCGGCGTGACGAGCGCGCAGAAGCTCCTCGGAGAGATGAACAGCCGGCTCCAGCGCCCGGTGTGGGTCAAGGCGCTGCGCGAGATGGGGCTGCCCGAGGGCCAGGTCGAGGAGGCCTGCGACCGCATCGTCTCGCACTACGCCGACTGGCAGGAGAGCACGTTCCCCGGGATCCTCGGCAACGTCGTCGCGGGCCGCATCGCCAACCGCCTCGACCTTGGGGGAACCAACTGCGTCACCGACGCTGCCTGCGCGAGCACCTTCAGCGCGCTCAAGATGGGCGTGGACGAGCTGGCGCTGCACCACAGCGACGTCGTGCTCTGCGGCGGCGCCGACACGATGAACGACCCGTTCATGTTCGAGTGCTTCGCGAAGACGACCGCGCTCAGCCTGACCGGAGACTGCCGGCCGTTCAGCGACCGCGCGGACGGCACCATGCTCGGCGAGGGCGTGGGCATGGTCGCGCTGATGCGGCTCGAGGACGCGGAGGCGCGCGGCGTCCCGGTCTACGCGGTGATCCGCGGCGTGGGCAGCAGCTCGGACGGACGGTCCAAGAGCGTCTACGCGCCCGTGCCCGAGGGGCAGGCCAAGGCGCTCCGGCGCGCGTATGACCGCGCGGGCTACGGGCCCGAGACGGTGGAGCTGATCGAGGCCCACGGCACCGGCACCATCGCGGGCGACGCGGCGGAGTTCGAGGGGCTGCGGCAGGTCTTCGGCGACGCGAAGGACGCGGCCCCGAACGGCGGCGTGAGGTGGTGCGCGCTCGGCAGCGTCAAGTCGCAGGTCGGCCACACCAAGGCGGCGGCCGGCGCGGCGGGGCTCATCAAGGCCGCGCTCGCGGTGCGTCATGGCGTCTTGCCTCCCACCATCAAGGTGGACGCGCCGAACCCGGGCATGGATCTCGAGGGCGGGCCCTTCTATCTGAACACGCCCAGCTCGAGCACCGCGGCGCGCCCGTGGATCCGCGGAGGCGATCACCCGCGCCGCGCGTCGGTGAGCTCGTTCGGTTTCGGCGGCAGCAACTTCCACGTGGCCATCGAGGAGTACGCCGGCCCGCGTCCACCGCGGCTGGCCTCGGCCGGCCCGGAGCTGGTCACGCTGAGCGGGGATCCGAAGGCGCTGCTGGCGGAGATCGACGCGCTGCTCCCCGGCGTGAAGCAGCCCGGCATGCTGCGCTGGCTCGCGTGGGACTCGCAGCGGCGCTTCCGGCCCGACGCGGCCGCGCGGCTCACGATCGTGGCGAGCGACGAGGAGGACCTCGCGGGCAAGCTCGAGATGGCGCGCCCCATCGTGCAGCGCGGCGAGCCGTTCACCGCCCCGGGCGGCGTGTGCTTCGCGACCGGTGAAGCGGCGGGCGACGTCGCCTTCCTCTTCCCGGGGCAGGGCAGCCAGCACCTCGGCATGGGCGCGCCGCTCGCGCTCCGCTTCGAGGCGGCCCGCGCGGTCTGGGATCGCGCGGCCGGGTCGGGCCTGCACGACGTCGTCTTCCCACGTCCGCGTTTCGGCCCGAACGATGACGAGGACCGCCTGCGCGCGACCGAAAACGCGCAGCCCGCGCTCGGCCTGACGAGCCTCTCCTTCCTCGAGGTGCTGCGCGCGCTCGGGCTCCGCGCGGCGATGCACGGCGGCCACAGCTTCGGCGAGGTCAGCGCGCTGCACGCGGCGGGCGTCTTCGGCGAGGAAGACTTCTTGCGCGTCGCGCGCGAGCGTGGCCGGCTCATGGCGGAGGCGGCCGCCTCGACCGACGGCGCGATGCTGGCCCTGAGCGCCGAGATCGCGGAGGTCCGCGCGCTGGTCGAGGCGCGCGGGCTCGAGGTCACCGTCGCCAACCACAACCACCCGACGCAGGTCGTGCTCAGCGGCACGCGCGAGGCCATCGAGGCGGCGGAGGCGGCGGCGAAGGAGGCCAGGCTCCGCGGCCGGCGGCTGGACGTCGCGACCGCGTTCCACTCCCCCGTGGTCGGCGCGAGCCGCGCGCCCTTCGCCGCGTTCCTCTCCGAGGTGGCGCTCGGCGAGGCGAGCGCGCCCATCTACGCCAACGCGACGGCCGAGGTCTACGGCGACGTGCGCGAGACCCTGGCCGATCAGATCGCGCAGCCGGTGCGCTTCGTCGAGCAGATCGAGGCGATGCACGCCGCCGGGGCGCGCGTCTTCGTCGAGGTCGGCGCGGGCTCGGTGCTCACCGGGCTCGTCTCGCGCATCCTGAAGGGCAAGCCGCACCGCGCGGTGGCCCTGGACCGCAAGGGCGCGTCCGACCTGGGCGCGTTCTTCGCGGGGCTCGGTCAGCTCGCCGCGGCGGGTGTGCGGCTCGAGCTGCCCGCGCTTTGGCAGGACGAGCGCGTCCCCGTCGATCCGCGCGCCGTGGAGCGGCCGCGCATGACCCTCTCCGTCGGCGGCGCGAACGTCGGCAAGCCGTACCCGCCCGCGGGAGGCGCGTCGGCGCTGCCGCCTCCGAACCCCGCGCCCTCGCCCCGCGCGTCGTCTCCTGGCGCGTCATCGGGGGCGCCGGTCGAGCCGCCCCGCTCGTCTGCTCCGAGCGCTCCGACCATCAGTCAGGAAGCCTTGCAGGTCTTCCTGGAGACGCAGCGCCAGGCCGCCGAGGCGCACGCCACGTATCAGCGCTCGGTCGCGGACGCGCACGCGGCGTTCCTGCGGTCGAACGAGGCGGCGATGAACGCGCTGGCGCGCATGTTGGGCGGCGCGCCGCTCGAGGCGTCGGTGCAGACGCTGCCGACCGCGCCAGTGCCCGTCGCGGCGTCGGAGCCCGTCCCGCAACAGCCGGCCGCGCCGCCACCTGCCGCGCCGCAGCCGGTCGCTCGCCACGACGGGGCGCCGTCTCGTGATCTGAACGCGCTCATGCTCGAGGTGGTGGCGCAGAAGACGGGCTATCCGGCGGACATGCTGAGGCCGTCGATGGAGCTCGAGGCGGACCTCGGGGTGGACTCGATCAAGCGGGTGGAGATCCTCGCCGCGCTGCGCGAGCGAGCGCCGGAGCTGCCGGAGCTGGACCCGGCGAAGCTCGGCAAGCTGCGGACGCTGGCCGAGATCACCGAGGTGCTGCAGGCGGGGCTGGGCGCCGCGCCCGCGGCGCCGGTCACCACGACCGCTCCACCGCGCGATCTGAGCGCGCTGATGCTCGAGGTGGTGGCGCAGAAGACGGGCTATCCGGCGGACATGCTGAGGCCGTCGATGGAGCTGGAGGCGGACCTCGGGGTGGACTCGATCAAGCGGGTGGAGATCCTCGCGGCGCTGCGCGAGCGGGCACCGGAGCTGCCGGAGCTGGACCCGGCGATGCTGGGCAAGCTCCGCACGCTGGCCGAGATCACGCAGGTCCTCCAGGCGGAGGTGGGCGCGGCCCCGACCGAGTCGAGCCCCGCCTCACCGCCCGCTTCCCCCGAGCGCGATCTGAGCGCGCTGATGCTCGAGGTGGTGGCGCAGAAGACGGGCTACCCGGCGGACATGCTGAGGCCATCGATGGAGCTCGAGGCGGACCTCGGGGTGGACTCCATCAAGCGGGTGGAGATCCTCGCCGCGCTGCGCGAGCGCGCCCCGGAGCTGCCGGAGCTGGACCCGGCGAAGCTCGGCAAGCTGCGCACCCTGGCCGAGATCACGCAGGTCCTCGAGGGCGCCGCGCCGACCGCGCCTCCCGCCCCGAACACGAGCCAGCCGATCGCGACCGCGCCGCGGCGCTTCGCGATCGAGTGGCTCGACGCGCCCGCGCCCGGCCTCGCGCCGCCCGGGCTCTTCGCCGGCCCCGTCGGGGTGTTCGGTGACCCCGCGCTGGTAGAGGCCTTGCGGGCCCACGGCCTCGACGCGCGCGCCGACGAGCCCTGCCGGGCGCTCGTGCACGTGGGCGAGGACCCGGCGGAGGCGTTTCGCTTCGCGCGGACGCACGCCACACGCTGCGATCTGCTGATCTTCGTGAGCCGGCGCGACCACGGGGCCGCGGGGCTCGCCCGCACCGTGCAGCTGGAGCACCCCGACCTCGTCGCGCGCAGCATCACGGGCGACGTGGACCCGGCGCGGGTCGCGGACGAGATCGTCAGCGGCGGCGTGCTCCGCGAGGTCAGGCTCGACGCGGCGCGACGCGTGCCGCGCGTGGTGCGCGCCCCCGAGCCGCGGGCGTCCGCGTGCGTCATGCCGCCCGTGGTGGTGGCCTCGGGCGGTGGCCGCGGGGTGACCGCGGCCTGCCTCATCACGCTCGCCGAGGAGGTCGGGGGGCGCTACCTCCTGCTCGGTCGCACCGCGCTCGCCGAGGAAGACGAGTCGACCGGGGCCGTCCCCGACGCGGAGCTCGAGAACGCGCTCATGGCTCGCGCGAGGGCTCGCGGCGAGACCCCGACCCCGCGCGCGCTGCGGGGCGAGGCGCGCCGGCTGCGGGCGGCGCGGGAGGTGCGCGCGACCCTGGACGCCATCCACGCGGCCGGGGGAGAGGCGCGCTACGCCGCGGCGGACGTGGGCGCGCCCGAGACCATCCGGGCCGCGCTCGAAGACGCGCGGGCCGCGTTCGGGCCCTTCACCATGGTCGTGCACGGCGCGGGCGTGCTCGCCGACAAGCACCTCGTCGACAAGAGCGACGACGACTTCGCGCGTGTCTACGGCACCAAGGTCGACGGCGCGCGCGCGCTCCTCGACGCCCTCTCGGACGATCCCATCGCGAGCGTCATGCTCTTCGGCTCCGTGGCCGCGCGCTTCGGCAACGTCGGACAGAGCGACTACGCGATGGCCAACGCCGCGCTCGACGCGCTCGCGCTCGAGGAGCGGGCGCGGCGGCCCGACGCGCGGGTGCGCTGCATCGCGTGGGGCCCGTGGGCCGGCGGCATGGTCACCCCGGCGCTGGCCGCGCACTTCGCGGAGAAGGGGATCCCGCTGATCGATCTCGCCGAGGGCGCGCACGCCTTCGTGCGCGAGGCGCGCGGGGAGGTCGCGGAGCCGCCGCTCGTGGTGCTGGGCGCGCCGCTCGCCCGGAGCTCGGAGCACGCAGCGCGCTTCTCCTTCCGGGTCTCCCGCCACACCCACCCCGAGCTGCTCGACCACGCGGTCAAGGACGTGCCCGTGCTCCCGGTGGTGCTCGTGCTCGAGCACTTCGCGCGCGCGGCCAAGGCGCTTCGCCCCGATCTCGCGATGGCCCGCTGCCGCGACGTGAAGGTCCTGCGCGGGGTGCCGCTGACGCGCTTCGACGAGGGACACGTCTTCGAGATCGCGCTGAAGCTTCTCTCGAACGGGCACGGCGCGACCTACTCCGCGGAGCTGTCGAGTCAGGACGGCGTGCATTATCGCGCGCAGCTCGACCTCGTGGCCGAGCTCCCGATGGGCTCGACGCCGCGGCCCGCGCCGGCCGACATGAGCGCTCGCCCCGGACCGCTCTACGGCGGCTGCCTCTTTCACGGCGCCCGCTTCCAGGTGATCCGCGCCCTCGACGGGGTCGGCGAAGGTGGCGCGGCCGGCACCCTCGTCGGCACGCCCGCGGTGGGCTGGCTCGAGCGCGCCTGGCAGGTCGACCCCGCGCTGCTCGACGGTGGCTTGCAGCTCGCGGTGCTCTGGACCGAGCGGCGCCTCGGAGGCGACGCCCTGCCCACCGGTCTGGAGGCGCTGCACGTCTATCGCCCGGGCCCGATCGACGGCGAGGTCCGCGCGCTCGTGCACGGACACGACGCCGCGAGCGGGCGCGCGCGCTGCGACGTCACCTTCGTCGGCGAAGACGGAAGCCCCCTCGCGGAGCTCCGCGGCGTCGAGACGCACGTCTTGCCGCGATGAGCTTCGACCCCATCGCGATCGTCGGGCGCGGCTGCGTGCTGCCCGGGGCCCGGAGCCCCGCGGCGCTCTGGTCGCTCGTGGCCGAAGGGCGCGACGCGATCGGCCCCGTGCCCCCGGGGCGCTGGCGCGTCGACGAGGGGCGCATCCTCACGCGCGATCCCGGGCAGAGCGCCGACCGCGCCTGGTCCGACCGCGGGGGCTACGTGCGCGACTTCCCGCCCTCCGCTCGGGACCCGGTCTTCGCCTGGCCCCTCGACGCGGGCCGACAGGCGTACGCGGAGGCGGGGCTCGAGCCCGGCCGGCGCGGCGGCGCGATCCTCGGCAACCTGTCTTTCCCGAGCGCAGCTCACGCGGCGCTCGCCGAGGACCACTGGATGGGCCGGCCTCGCCGCGTCAATCCGCGCGAGCGCTTCCACTCGAGCCAGCCCGCCGTGCAGCTCGCGCGCGCGCTCGGGCTCGACGGCGCGGCGAGCTACTGCCTCGACGCGGCCTGCGCCTCCAGCCTCTACGCCATCCGGCTCGCGTGCGAGGCGCTGCACGACGAGCGCGCCGACGTGATGCTCGCGGGCGCGGTCAACTGCACCGACGATCTCTTCATCCACGTCGGCTTCTGCGCGCTCGACGCGCTCAGCAAGACCGGGCGGAGCCGCCCCTTCCACCCCGAGGCCGACGGGCTCGTCCCGGGGGAGGGCGCCGCGGTGGTGGCCCTGATGCGGCTGTCCGACGCGCGCGCCGAGGGCCGACCCGTCCTCGGCGTGATCCGGAGCGTGGGGCTCGCCAACGACGGCCGCGCGCGCGGCTTCCTCGCGCCTTCCGAGGAGGGGCAGGTCCGCGCGATGCGCGCCGCGTATGCGCAAGCGGGTCTGTCTCCCGCCGACGTCGCCTGGATCGAGTGCCACGCCACGGGCACGCCGGTGGGGGACGCGGCGGAGATCCGGAGCACGAGCGAGGTCTTCGCGGACGCGGGGGAGATCCCCATCGGATCGCTCAAGGCCAACCTCGGGCACCTCATCACGGCGGCGGGCGCGGCGGGGCTGCTCAAGGTGCTGGGCGCGCTCGAGCACGGGCTGCGCCCGCCGACGCCGCACCTCGATCGGGTGACCGACGCGCTCGAGGGCGCGCCGCTCCGCGTGGTGCGCGAGCCCGAGCGCTGGCAGGGCCCTCGCCGCGCGGCGATCAGCGCCTTCGGCTTCGGCGGCAACGACGCGCACCTCGTCGTCGAGGCGGACGGCGAGACCGCGCCCGCGCGGCGCGCGACGACGTCGACGGCGCCGATCGCGATCGTGGGGGTCGGCGCGAAGGTGGGCGCGCTCGAGTCGGCCGACGCGTTCCGGGACGCGCTGAGGACGGGCCGCGGGGGCCGCCGCGCGGAGCGGGTGCGCCTGCCGCTCGACGCCCTGAGGTCGCCGCCCGCCGACCTCGAAGCCGCGCTCGGCCAGCAGACGATGATCCTCGCCGCCGCCCTCGACGCCGCGCCCGATCGTCTCGACCCCGAGCGGACGGGCGTGCTCGTCGGCATGCAGTGCGACTCCGAGATCGCCCGCTACGGCGCGCGCTGGCGGAGCGCCGAGGACGCGGACCGCTTCGCGCCCGTGCTGAAGGCGGCCGGCGTGCTCGGTACGATGCCGAACATCCCCGCCAACCGGCTCAACGCGCAGCTCGACCTGCGCGGGCCGAGCTACACGTTGAGCGCCGACGCGCTGAGCGGGCTGCGCGCGCTCGAGATCGCCAGCCGCGCGCTCCGTTCGGGCGAGCTGGAGACGGCCTTCGTCGGCGCGGTGGATCTCAGCTGCGAGCCCGTGCACGAGGCGGCGGCGGGAGAGGTCCTGGATGAGGCGCGCGGCGGCGACGCGGCGGTGATGCTCGTGCTCGAGCGGCTCGACGTGGCGCGGGCGAAGGAGCGTCCGGTGCTGGCGATCCTCGAAGACGACGCGGGATTCGAGACGGTCGGCCCCTCGCTGGCCGCGCGCTTCGGCCACGCGCACGCGGCCCGTGGGCTGCTGGAGCTGGCCGCGCTCGCGCTCGAGGGGCGCACCGCGACGCTCCGGATGGAGGGGCTTGGTGGGGAGTGGGCGACGATCTCCGTGCGCCCCGACCCCGAGACGCAGGACCCGCCCCTCGGCATGCGGCCCGCCCGCCGGTACCTGACGTTGCCGGCGCACCCGCCGAGCCTGCTCTCGGCGGCGCCGGCGGGGGATCTACCGGCCGCTCCCAGGCTGCCGCCGGTGGAGACCGGCTGGGTGGACCTGCCGCAGGCCGAGCACCTCGGGCTGCGCGTGGACGCGGCGCGGGAGAGCGCACCGACACCGAGCCCGACGAACGGGAGCGGCTCGCACGCGCTGCTGGCCCAGCTGCGCGCGCACCAAGCGCACGTCGCGGCGATGCACCGCGAGTTCCTCGAGACGCAGAGCAGGTTGCACGCGGAGTTCCTCGCCGGCCGAGCTCGCGCGGCGGAGGCGCTGATCGCGAGCGGCGCCGCGGCCGCCTCGGAGAGGGACGGGTCGGCGGCCGTGTCTGCTTCGGGCGCGGCGCCTGAATCCGCTGCCGCGTCCGCTCCCGCATCCGCGACCGCTTCCGCTCCCGCTCCCGCTCCCGCATCCGCTCCCGCTCCCGCTCCCGCTCCCGCTCCCGCGCCCGCTCCCGCTCCCGCTCCCGCTCCCGCACCCGCGCCCGCTCCCGCTCCCGCTCCCGCTGCCGCATCCGCTACCGCTCGCGTCTCCGCTGCGGCATCAGCGACCGCTGCCGCATCCGCATCCGCGTCCGCATCCGCGACCGCTGCCGCGTCCGCGTCCGCATCCGCGCCCGCTGCCGGATCCGCGCCCGCTGCCGGATCCGCGCTCCCTGCCGGAGCCGCGCT